>NZ_JAPYKO010000001.1:0-121463 GCF_037179585.1 Mesorhizobium argentiipisi (SeqCode) | reverse complement strand
ACGGGCTCAACCGGAGCTACCGGAGCCACAGGTGCGACCGGCGATACCGGCGCAACTGGAGCAACTGGTGCCACCGGCTCGACCGGGGCAACTGGAGCGACTGGTGCCACCGGCTCAACCGGGGCTACCGGAGCCACAGGCTCGACGGGAGCAACCGGAGCCACAGGTGCGACGGGCGATACCGGCGCCACTGGAGCGACTGGTGCCACGGGCTCGACTGGTGCGACCGGAGCGACTGGTGCGACGGGCAATACCGGCGCCACTGGAGCAACCGGAGCGACGGGTAGCGGCGGTCCGACCGGAGCCACCGGACCGACAGGCCCAGGCGGCGAAACCGGGCATCAAGGTCCGCAGGGCAACAACGGGCACGGCAATGGCGAACAGAACGCGCCAGGCAATTCTGGCGACCACAACAATGCCGATAACAGCTCGCACCAAGGGCAGGGCAACTCTGCCGGTGGCCAAGGCAATGGAAATGGCGGGCCCCACGCCACCTTAACGGCAAGCACGCTGGGCCTGACGGACTCCAAGCAGTTCTTGCAGTCCGGCTCGTCCGGCGGCGGCGGCCCTGCCTCGTTCGGGAAACTTGTCAGCCAGGCTGCCAATTCGGCGACGACCGATCTCTTGAACGTGCTCAACACGGTCAAAGGCTTTGGTCAGAACCAGAATAAGCCGTCCGGCGCGACGTCCGACCTGGTATCGGACAAGGGCAAGCAAGGTGCTGGCTACGGTCAGGCCGACGACACGCTGAAAAAGGCTCTGAAGGATATTCTGAAGCCGAATGACTGAGTGTCGGTCACGAAAAGCACGCGCGGGCTTTGCGGAAACGCAGGGCCCGCGCCCTTGCGTCTTGGACAGAGGGAAAAGGCTCGTGCCGTGGCCTTGTTCGCATTACAATAGAGTTGCCGTGCACCCACGCCGGCGCAGTCGTTGCGGCAGCGTTCTCGAACCCTCGCTTGCAGGTCGCAGGGGAAGTAGATGGTGAGCGTTCCTCAATACACCCTGGCTCAGCCGGTCCCAATCCGTACGGATATGGAAGCGCGCAAGGCCGGGAACGGTCACAAGATCGCAGAGGACCGGACCCCTGGCGGCCCCGCCGCTTTCGATCGGATCGGGCCGCGAGTCAAGGCAATGCTCCAGGTCGCCCGCTATCACGGTGTCGAACTGGATCCTAATGAATTCCGAGCAACGGCCGAAGGGTCGTTTCCAACCGCCTCCGACCTCTCGCAGTGGGCCCAGAACGCCGGGATGTGGTCTCGTGCGTTGCGTATCCGCTGGTCGCATCTGTTGCGCTTTGAGCACGCGGGGCCAATCGTCCTCCTGTTCAACGATGGCGGAGCCGGTCTCCTTGTCGGGGCAAGCGCCGAACACAACCTCGTTTTCCTCAAGAGCGTCGACGCTTCCGACGACGCGGACGCTCTACCAATAGACGAGCTCCGCCTCGCTCAGGTTTGGTCTGGCGAGGCCGTCTTGTTGCGGGCTGCGCGGTCCCACGTCGCGGCGGACGCGCCATTCACGTTTGGTTGGCTGATCGATCTGGTGCGGCTCGAGAGCCGCCCGCTACGCGACATTGGCATCGCCTCGTTTACGCTTAGTATTCTTACCGTTCTGCCACCTCTCATCGTAATGACGGTGGTCAACAAGGTGCTGCAGTTCAGCAGCGTTTCGACCTTGGTGCTTCTCTCGGCCGTGATTGCTGTTGTCTTCGTCTACGAGACACTACTCGGCCATGCTCGGCGGCTGATCGTCAACGTTGTCGGCACGCGTCTGGACACGAAGCTCAATCTGCATGTTTTCGGCAGGCTGTTGCGCCTGCCTCTCGACTATTTCGAGCGGCATCCTGCAGGCGAGACGATGTATCACCTTGCCCAGGTTTATCGCATTCGTGAGTTCCTGACCGGCAAGCTCCTCAGCACATTCCTGGATCTGATCACGTTGTGTGTCCTGATCCCGGTCATCTTCTACATAAATCCCATACTGGCCTGGATGGTGCTCGCCTGTGCGGTCGTGATCATGGCGACGATCTTCGCCTTCCTCGCGCCGCTGCGCCGACACTATCAACGCGTCGTGGACGCGGAGACCTTGAAGGCAGCCGCGCTCGGCGAGACCGTCGTCGGCATCAAGACCGTCAAGGCGCTCGGGCTCGAACCGCAGCGCAAGGCGATGTGGGACGAACGGGTGGCCGACGCGGGCAAGGCGCGTCTCGCTTTCGGGCAACTGGCCAACTGGCCGCAGACCCTCGTCACGCCGATCGAGCGTGTCATGGTTCTCGGCACCATGCTCATCGGCGCCTATCTCGCGATGAACGACCGGTCGGGCTACATGGTCGGCAGCCTGTTCGCTTTCATGATGATCGCCCAGCGCGTCGCCCAGCCACTGGTCGGACTGGCACGGCTGGTCGAGGATTATGAGGAGGTCAGCGCGGCGATCGGGGAAGCCGCTTCGGTTCTGAACCGGCCATTGGAGAGCAGTTCCAATTCTGCCGGCCTGCGGCCAAGGCTCGTCGGCGAGATCAAGTTCAGCGATCTGACATTCAGTTACATCGGCACCAAGACACCGGCACTCGACCGGGTCAGCTTCGATGTCCCGGCCGGTACCATGTTCGGCATTGTCGGGCGCAGCGGATCAGGCAAATCGACGATCGCGCGCCTGTTGCAGGGAATAAACCGTGACTACAGCGGGTTTCTCAAGCTCGATGGGGTTGATCTCAAAGAAATCAACCTCCGCCATTTGCGCCAGGGACTGGGCGTCGTCCTTCAGGACAATTTTCTGTTCCGCGGCTCGATCAGGGACAACATCATCGCGGGACGTCCTGGTCTGACGCTGTCCGACGCGATGCGTGCGGCTCAACTGGCAGGTGCGGCCGAATTCATCGAACGCATGCCGAACGGCTACGACACCTATATCGAGGAGGGTTCGCCCAACCTTTCTGGCGGCCAGAAGCAGCGGCTGGCAATCGCTCGTGCGCTCATTCACGATCCGACGATCCTGATCCTCGATGAGGCGACGAGCGCGCTCGATCCGGAGAGCGAGGCCGTAGTGAGCGCGAACCTGATGCGCATCGCCAGCGGGCGCACGATGATTATCGTTTCGCACCGGCTCGCCTCCTTGACTGAATGCGACCAGATCCTCGTCATCGACCAGGGCAAGGTGCTCGATGTCGCTTCTCACCCGGTGCTTCTGGAGCGGTGCGCTGTCTATCGCCAGCTCTGGTTCCAGCAGAACCGGCATCTTGACGGGCGTCATGGCCGTCTGGCGGCCGTGCCGTCCCGACCCGACTGAGCTGGCCGGCAATGAGCAGTACCACTCATTCCACCCTTCCAGTTCACCGGCGCCGGCGAGATGCGAGCGATCCGACTGCGCCCGCCATTCTTGAGTTCAAATGGCCGTCGACGGCAGTCGCCAATGCGCCGATTCCTTGGGTGGCGCGCAGTATCGTGTGGATCATCTCCAGCATGGTCGCCGCCTTGATTGTGCTCGCGGCGCTGATCCCCGTCGATCAGGTCGTCACGACAAGGGGCCTCGTGGTCTCGCAATCACCCAACATTATCGTCCAGCCGTTGGAGACCGCGATCGTCCGATCGATCGAGGTGCGCGAAGGCCAGCGTGTAAAGGCCGGCCAGTTGCTGGCTCGCCTGGATGCCACCTTCGCTTCAGCGGACCTTACGGCGCTGGCCACTCAGGTCTCAACGCTCGAAGCTGAAGTGGCGCGGCTCAAAGCCGAGGCCGAGGGCTTGCCTTTCAGCTATGATGGACTGGACCCGAGCTGGACATTGCAGGCCGCGATCTTCGATCGCCGCAAAGCGGTATATGATGCAAAGCTGGAAAGCTTCGACAGGCAGCGTGACGAGTTGAGCTCCGTCATCTCGCGCTCACAATCCGACGCAGAGGGCTATCGGCAGCGCCTGGCTGTCGCGGCGTCAATCGAAAAGATGCGTCAGCAGCTCGAAGAAAGGCAGGTTGGGAGCCGTCTCAACACGCTTCTCGCCGAGGATAACTCGGCGGAGATGTCGCGCTCGCTCAACAACGCCGAGCAGACGACCGAGGCTGCCAAGCGTCAGCAGGCCGCGGCCGCAGCCGAGCGTGACGGCTACGTGCAGAGCTGGCGTGCCGACGTCTCGCAGAGCCTTTCGGAAGCGAATTCACGCATGTCGGACGCGCGCGAGCTTCTAAACAAGGCGAAGCTGCGCAAGCAGTTGGTGGAACTGAAGAGCGAAGCCGATGCGACCGTTCAGTCGGTCGCCAAGGTGTCGGTAGGCTCGGTCCTGCAGTCCGGCGAGCGCCTGATCACACTTGTCCCATCCAACGCGGTGCTCGAGATCGAGACCAATATCGTTGGGCGCAGCAGCGGCTTCGTCCATGTCGGTGACCCTGTGGCTATCAAGTTCGATACCTTTCCCTACTCGCAGTATGGCTTGGCGCATGGCACCGTTCGCGCCGTCAGCCCGGATTCCTTTTCGGCCAGGGAACAAGCGCGCGATCCCAACAGTTCGCTGGCGATGCTGCCTCCCGATGCTGACCTGTTCTATCGCACCCAGATATCCATCGACGACATCGCACTCCACGGTTTGCCGGCGGACTTCGCGATCAGTCCCGGTATGCCTGTGACTGCGGACGTGAAGGTGGGCCGCCGCACAGTGCTAAAATATCTGCTGGGCGCCCTGCTGCCAATCGGACAGGAAGCGATGCGGGAGCCCTAGATGGCGATCCTCGACCGCCTGACCGCACGTATTCACCCCGCGCTGGCACTTCGCCGGGCAGTCCAGCTCTCCGGCAGCGGCAAGCCTGAGGAAGCTTTTGTGCTGATGGCCATCGCCGCGCGCGGCGGCATTGTGGAAGCGCAATATCAGGTCGGCCGTTGCTACCTGGAAGGCATTGGCGTGCCGCCAAGCCATTCGGAGGGCGCGCGCTGGTTGCGGCGGGCTGCCGATCGCGGCAGCCCCGATGCGCAGACCCTCCTTGCTGCGCTCTGCGTAGCCGGGCTGGCGCCACAGGAAATTGAGGCTGGTTCGGAAGGCTTGTTCGAACGAAATGCCTCGGGAGAGCCAGACTTCGCGGCAGCGCTCGACTTCGCGCGGAAAGCCGCCGAAGCCGGATCCGCTACAGGACAAGCCCTGCTCGGCTACATACTGAGCAAGGGTCCAAAGGCGATGCGCGATCTTGATGCCGCGCATGGCTGGTACGAAAAATCAGCGGCTGCCGGTTGCCCGGAAGGATGTCTTGGCCTGGCCCTTTCTTTGACCCGGTTGAGGCAGCCGGAGCACAGAACCAGAATCGCCACAGAGCTTCGTCGGGCGGCGGACGCCGGTCTGCCAACGGCGATCTATCTGCTTGCCGTGCTCACCGAGCACGGGATGGGAGTGGCTGTCGACCTGGACGCGGCTCAGCGGCTTTATAGGGACGCGGCGGAGACCGGACTCGCATCCGCTCAATTCCGGCTGGGGCTGGCACTCATCGAGGGCAACCTGGTGGATATGGACCCTGTCGCCGGCGAAGCCTGGATGCGTCGCGCCGCGCTGGCAGGAAACGCCGAAGCCGCTTATCGCTTGGGCGAACTGTATGCGAGCCGGCCTCAGCGGGACTTTGCGGAGGCAGCGACCTGGTACCGCAGGGCTGCTGATGGCGGTCACCAGCCGGCCTTACGTGCATTGGCTTCGCTTTATCTCTCGGGCAATGGTGTGGCTCAGGACGCTGAGGAAGGAACTCGCTTGCTGCGTTCCGCAGCAGCCAGCGGCGACCGCGACTCCCAAGTTGACCTGGCAAACCTCGTCCTTGAAGGCGCGGGCGAACCAGATGACGCTGTCAGCGTTGCCGGATGGTTTGGGGCAACCGCATCATCAGGCGATCTGGTTGCGGCGTTCAATCTCGGTCTCTGCTTCCTGGAAGGCGTGGGTGTCGGCAAGGACCAAGAGCGTGCGGCGCGTTGGATGGGGCGGGCGGCCGAAGGCGTTGCCGAGGCGCAATATATGTATGCCCGCATGCTTCAGGAAGGACGAGGCGTGGCTGCCGATCAGAGGCAGGCTCGCGTCTGGTTTGAGCGGGCGGCAAAAGCTGGCCTTGTGGACGCGCAGGTTGCTCTTGCCGAAATGCTTTACAACGGTCGTGGTGGAGAACGCTCTGTCGCTGCCGCAGCCCATCTTTTCAAGCAAGCCGCTGCAGCTGGACATGCCGGGGCGATGTTCGCGATCGGGGCATTGTACGAGACCGGACAAGGCCTATCGATCAATCCTAAAGCGGCGCAGGAATGGTTTGCAGCGGCCGCTGAAAGAGGCCACGGGCATGCGCAGCTCATGCTTGGCCGCTATCTTTCCAGGGGCATTGCCGGCGACCATGACTCCGCTGCCGCCCGCATTTGGTTCGAGCGGGCGGCTGCGCACGGTGTCCAGGAAGCCTCTGATGAGCTGGCCGAAACATAGCGGCGATATAGCTCGCGATTTTTTGGCTTCCGGGATCGGTATCTGGGATACGCCTCAGATGTTCTCCGGCGTGAGGCATGCGAGCACGCAGGCCGCCGATCGACGCTCTGGCGGAATAAGCTTGAAGCGAGGGCAAACAGAGGCCCTCAACGGACGGTTGGTGTTGAAGCGGGCTCGATCGGCTACATATTTAAGGCATGCCCGTCCGCCGAAAAATCGACTTAACAGAAAAACTGATAGCAGAGTGGCCACTCTCCCCGGCGGCAACACTTGGATCGTCCGTAAGGGCGAGGGGCATTTTCCTCGAGATGCGGGCGCACCTACCCGTTGTGCTGAGAAAGCTGCTTCACATCGAATCCAGGGTGCTCAGCCTGAGGTTGCCGGAAGGCGCCGACGCCGATGTTGAATCGGCCTCTGCAATCATCACTCAAGCAATGCACAACATCGAAGACCTGCCGGTGATCCCCCGCGAAGTCGAGGACATCCTGACAATCTCCTCGGCCGAGCGGCACCGCTGGCTGAAGGACGGGCGCTTGCAGAGCGCCGGAACCAGAACGGTCAAACTTCGCGGCCGCGCAAGAAAGATCACCTTCCACGTGTTCGACCCGCGCCATATCGAAGATGTGCTCGACCGCGACTTGGTCACCGCCTGGCGGGACGAGGATGCCGCGACCTCTGCTGAGAACCGGCGACGCGCTGCCGCGAAGGCTGCCCTGAAGCGTGCCCAAAAAAGTGGCCGTGGGGGTTCAACTTCAGGCGATGGCGAGCGGGACAATGCATCTCGTTCCAACTTGCGCGGCTGGGAGGATTTCGAGAGCGAGGGTCTTCTGCGCTGACAATTTTAAGGCGCTCCGGCAACTTGGCGGGCGATCCGACTGCCGCGCGTCAATGCTCTAGAACTTGTAGATTCTGCCAAGCGGGCGTATGGTATTGTTTTGGTTGCTACGTGTTACAGAAGTATAGAATAAGAATTTAACAATTTAAAACGAAGAACATTCGCCGGGCGGAGGGCAACCGAGCGGTATCGGTTGGCGTGAACTCGTGGTCCTGGAGGCCGGCTATGGCGAAGACGATCAACAAGGGCTTGGGCGTTGGCCAGCCTGGGTCAGATCAGCCGTTCCTCGACACCACCGCCTACGGATCCGGGCCAGGCGATACGCTTTCGGATGCGAGCGAGAACGCCGCCATCACCCACCACGTGGCCGCCTCTTTTTTGCAGAACTTGACGCACACAACCCTTTTTGAAACAAAAACCTCTCGCGCAAGCTCTCGGTAGCCAAGATGGCAGCGATGTGCGCGCCTTCTCCGCGACATTCGGCAAGCCGGCCCACCAGTCGTTCTCGATTCGGGGCTAAATTTAGCCGAGAGGCTGCTCGCCGAGCGCGCCATTGGTTGACGAATTCCCACCTTTACCTGCTCCTTGGCGATATCCGCTCCAGCCCGGAGCGAGCCGGGATTGCGCGGTTCGGATAGAGTTCAAGCATGGTCTACGGCATCTCCCACGCCTTTATGCGCCCTTGAAAGGAAAGGATGGTCGCGGCTTTCCGGCCTTGAGTGCGTCCACCGCCGAAGCGATGCCACCGGTCGCGTCTTGCGAGTCAAAAACCGGCATGGCGATGTCGAACATGATCTCGTCAGCCGCTGCCACTCCGCCGTTCGCCCATGCGCGCAACAGCGCCTTATGCGCCGCAAAGGCACGGGTTGGCCCCTTGGCGAGCTTGTCCACAAAGGCTTGCGCTTGGGCGAGCAACTCGTCGTCTGCGACCACCCGGTTGACGATGCCGGCGCGCTCCATGACCGAGGCCGGGATCTGCTCGGAGGTCAGCGCCCATTCCGCTGCACGTGCCCGTCCTGCGCGTTCCGCGACGCGATAAATGCCGCCCAGCAAGGTCACGATGCCCAGCGTCTGCTCGGGATGACCGAACCGGGCCGTATCCGAGGCGAAGAGGACGTCGGCACGCAGGGCGAGTTCGAGGCCGCCGCCAAAGCAGAGTCCGTTTACGGCCGCCACCACCGGCAACGGCAATTGTTCGAACCGATTGAATACTTCCATATAGCGCTCGAAAGTGCCGCGGAGTGCAGAGCGGCTGCGGTCGGGCCAAAGCCGGATATCGCCGCCAAAGCTGAAGTCCGGTCCGGCCCCACGCAGCAGCACGGCCCTGGCGTCGCTGTTCGCGATCTGCGCGATGGCCGCTGCGAGTTCTTCGACCATCTGGTCGCCGATGCGGTTTTGTGGTGCGTTGTCGAGCGTGATGGTCGCGACGCGATTGTCGATCGTGCACGTCAGATGGGACATGTGAGCCTCCTGTTGTAACAACTTGCGCCGGTTACTACGCCGGGACGGGAACGATGGCGGAAATGCGCCAGCCTTCAGGGGTCCGGATCGCTATTTCATTGACCAGGAATGTGTAGGTCGCACCCTCCTGGCCGGCCGCGCCGAGGGTAATGTGCGTGGGCGCAAAGATATGGGCGGTATCCGGTCCCAGGGGGAGGATGCGGATTTCCTCTCTGACCGGTTCAAAGCGCCAGGTGCCCTGGAAGACAGCGCGGAAATGATCGATGACCGCTTCGCGACCCCAAAAGCGGTATGCGCGGGCCACGAAGTTCACGGGGTCAGGCTGCCCGGGGTGCGCCTTCGCCAGGACCGATTCGACTATGCCGATATCATGGGCGGTCTCACCCGCGGCCTGGCGGAGGAATAGGCTGCGGATCTCTTCAATGTCTGCGTTGCTGATGGAATGTTCGCTGCGTGTGTCGGTCACTGTTTCATTCCTTTGTAGCGTTGAAGGGGGATTGCGGGTCGAGCGTGTGGTGATCAGGCAGAGGGATCGCCCAAATGTTCGCGGAACCATGCGGTCGCCGCAGCTTCGGCCACGGCGAACTGATTGAGATAGGGGTCGAAGTGACCGCCCGGGACCAGGACGAGCCGCTTAGGCTCGAGGGCATGTTCGTAAGCGGTCAATGCGAGATCGGTCACGGTCACCTTGTCATCCCGCGCAACGACAAGAAGGAGCGGCGTCGGCGACACGCGCCTGATCCAGGCACCCGGTTCGTACATGCGCGCGGCCCGGGTGGAGCGAAGCGTGATCTCGTTTTCCCATAGTCCCGGCGGCGTCGGCTGCAGGTAGAAATCGATTGCCTCCTGGGAACGATAGGCCGCTGATACGCTCGTGTCCGCACTCACCACCGCCTGGCGGCGCGGCTGCGCGCCTCGCAACTGCGCCCGTTCGTCTTCGTCAAAGGCCGCCTCGAGCGTAGGCAGCGCATCCGGCGAGATCCGACGCTGGCCCAGATCGTAGCCGCTGATCGTCGGCACCTGGGCGACTACGCAGCGCAAACGGCGATCCGTTGCGCCGAGAACGATGGCGTGCCCGCCAGCATAGCTCGTTCCCCACAGGCCAATGCGTGCTGGATCGACCTCTGGGCGGGATTCCAGATATGTGATCGCACGGCGCCAGTCGCCGATTTGGCGCCAAGGATCGATATCGCCGCGAAGGGCGCCGCCGCTCGTCCCGAAATTACGGTGATCATGAATCAGCACGACGAAGCCCGCCGAAGCAAAGGCATTCGCGAAACGGTCAAGACCATGCGCGTGGGTCCTGCGAAGCCATGGGCCATGGTGATCGCCGGTCGCAGCCCCTTTTCCTCCGGAATGAACAGGCGCGCTCCGAGTTCGATTTCCCCGTCGGCCGGTATGCGGACCTCGATTGTTTTGACCATCGGTTTTTCCTGCGAATTAGGCGTGCCTTGACAAAAGTCATCGACTGTGGCTAAATTAAATATGACCGGTCGTCTTTAATTAGTCAAGAGGTGCTTTGATGGAAATCCGTTCCGCCGCCCGTAGAGGTCCGAAGCCAAAGCCGGACACGCGCAGCAATCTGATCCAGGTGGGCGTTCAGACGATTCACGCCGAGGGATTTTCAGCGACCGGTATCCAGAGCATCGTTGAGAAGGCCCACGTACCAAAGGGCTCGTTCTACAATCACTTCGCCAGCAAAGAGGCCTTTGGAGCAGATGTGATCGACGCCTACTCCGATCTCGGACAGGAAAAGCTGCGTACTTTCCTAGAGAACGCCGACCTAGGACCGTTGGAGCGGATAGAGTCCTATTTTGATGATCGCATTAGGTCGTTCAGAGAAAATAATTACGCACGCGGCTGCCTAATGGGCAATTTCAGTGCAGAGGCTGCAGATCATAGCTCCATGATACGAGAGCGCTTGGCCAGGCAGTTCAAAGCTTGGGGTGACCTGTTTGAGAAATGTATTTCGGAGGCGCAAGATCGGGGGGAAGTTGGTAGCCAGCTGCCCCCAGCGGTATTGGCGCGTTTTATCTTCAATAGCTGGGAGGGGGCGTTGCTACGCATGCGCGCCGAAAAAAGTGATACCCCTCTATTAGACTTCAAGGATGTCATTTTCGGTAGCATTCTTGTACGGCGTTACGTTGATTAGCTTGCAGGCTTGCAGCGAATGCCTGATCTTAGCCTTGATCTACGCTATTTGAGGTGCGCGTTGGCCGTATCTGAATGGGCAGTTTCCGGCGCGCTGCTGCGCCGCAAGCGCTTGTCGGAACCGGGTCCCTGTCACCGCATACGGCCTGCGGCTGATGCGTGGCGGACGGATGACCTACTGGGCGCCGGGCGTCCATTCGGGCAGTGGCGCCAGACTGCGGTTGAACTGCTTCCACCACATGGTCTCATCAATCTCGCAGCAGGCGCGAAGCATGGCGTGCGCCTTCTCGAAAGCCTGGGTAGCGAGATCATCGAACGTCATTTGCGCATCGTACGGCACCGACACCACCAGTTCCTGTCCGGTCTGTGTGCCGCCTTCGTCGACCTGAAGATAAAGCCAAACGACGAAATGCGCGCCTTGGCCGCTCGCGTCCGCATTGCCGATCTTGATGCGGTCGATGCCTGCTGCGGTGACTTTCATGCAGGGACCTCTTCATTCGATTCACAATGAACCCCAGAAGTCCGCTGCGATCAGGAAGGTTCCGTAACCATTGTTGGTATGGTGAAGAGCTGGTTAGACACTCCTCGACGTTTCTTTATGAACCTCGGATGGATTGGTGAAAATCGGGGATTGGCGAAAAGTCAGGCCAACTGATTGCGTCTGGGACATCCTTTGATTGCATTGGTCTGGCCGGCAACCTAATCATGGGTCGGAAGGCATCGGGTGATTTTGGTAGATCGAGATCCACCTCGGGATCACGACTTTCTTGTCGAAGGAACCAATCGCACCAGTTCTGGTTGCTCCAACGCGGGTTGGGCATTGGAGGCGACTTGCGGCGCGACGACGACCTTCAGGAAACCCGGTTCGGGTTCCAGGCTGCCTGGCAGCCACAGCAGAACGTTCAAGGTGGGCTCTCAGCTCGCTGCGTGCGAAACCTGCGGTCCTTCTTGACGGAGAATTTTTCCCGCAAGCTCTCGGTAGCCGAGATGGCGGCGGTGTGCGGACTTTCAACCTCTCACTTTGCGCGCGCCTTCTCCAGAACGTTCGGGAAGTCACCCCATCAATATGTTCTCGATCTGCGGCTGGATCATGCTGAGAGACTGCTGAGCGACGGCCGGATGTCGATCGCCGATGTCGCACATCAATGCGGCTTTGCCAGCCAAAGCCACCTCACCACGATGATGAAGAAGCATCGGGACATGACGCCGATGCAGGCGCAAGCAGGAGCGCTTACTTTCAGGTCTCGAGCGTAAAGGGGTTTCCAGGCGCCGTGCTGGCTAAATTAACCGCTGGCTTACTAAAGGTATCTCTAAAGTAACAGGGCGTTAACCGCTGCCAAGTCTAGCCGATTTTTTCGAACGACACAGCAGATTCTTGAAATACTTAAGTCTTGGAATCATGTCTTGTTGAGTTCAATTGAAACCATGCCGGGTTTCATAAGGCTGATGCATGGGCGGGGACCATTCCCATGCGTGAGCACGTCGTAAAGCGCCGAGGAGGACGGGGGACATGCCGAGCTTTGCCCGACATTGCGGGTTGCGGCACGTGCCGGTCGCCGCAGGTTTCCGAAGAGCCGCAGACATATTGGATACACGGGCGCGATCCTTTCGGGCGGCTGCTTGCGATCCCGATCATTGACGCGATGCTTCGGCGTTCCGCAGATCCCTGGATTAGCAAAGTTGTCCCAAGGGCGCCGGGTTTTCCGCAGATGCCTTCGGGGGCAGGGCGACTCATCCGGCGCAAGAAGCGCACAATTTTCTCATATGCCGGTTGCCTGGAGCGACATGGCGCGTTCCGCTTCTCAGGCGAGGCTTTCCCGGATGGCGACTTCCGCTTGATCCCGGGGTGGCATCCGCGGCGGCCGACTTCGATCCGAATTTCCAATTGCAATCGCACGCGTGCGCCAGATCGCGACCGGTGGTCGCGAGACCCGCCAGGGTTGGCGCCCAGGGGGAAGAATGAGCCGAGTCCAGGACCGTTCAGCTGAGACCCTGGAGCGCGGGAAGCGCTCGTCCGCAACCGCGTCCCGCGCCAACATGTCTGGTTCGCGCCTGCTGCGCGGCGGCCGTATGACCAAGTGGAAGGGGCAGGCGGCGAGCTATGCTCCGAATCTCGCCCACACGATCGCTTCGGCCCCTCGTCCGCGCAGCGCCGCCGTTCTGCTCACTCTCCTCATGGGCGTTGCGGCCAATCCGGCGGCAGCCGCGGATCTCTACTGGGATGCCGATGGCTCGGGGCTCCAGCTCGGCGGCACCGGAACCTGGAACACCGCAACGCCGCCGCTCTGGAACACCACCGGCAATGCCACGGCCGGCCCGTTCGTCACCTGGAACAACGGCACCCCGGACAACGCCATCTTCGCCGGCACGGCGGGGACGGTGACGCTGGGCGCGCCGATCACGGCTGGCAACCTCACCTTCAATGTCAGCGGCTACACCATCGCCGGCGGCACGCTGACGCTCGGCGGCGCGACGCCGACGATCACGGCAGCCGGCAACGCCACCATCAGTTCGATCGTCGCCGGCACGGCAGGGCTGACCAAGGCGGGTGGCGGCACTTTGACCCTCTCCGGCGACAACACGTTTTCGGGGAGTGTAAACGTCAACGCCGGCACTTTAAGTCTGACGGGCACAAACAGCTTCACCGGTGCAATCAACGTCAATGCCGGCATTCTGTCGGTCAGCTCGAACGCTGCGCTGGGCAACACAAACAATGTCGTAAATCTGTCCGCTGGTACGACCTTGAGTGCCAGCGGATCGCTGACCGGGCGGACAGTTAGTCTCACGGGCCAAGCAACTGTGCAGGTAGGCGGCGCGGGCTCCGCCCACTACACCGGAAGCGGAGGGCTCAACGTCACCGCCGTCGGCAGCACGGGCGCGATCACGCTGAGCGACAACACGAACGACTTTACCGGTCCGGTGAATTTTTTCGTGAACAGCGCGGCCACGGCGTCGTTCACCTCGATAGGCAATATCGGCGAGGCCAGCGCTCTAGGCGCCGGAGATACAATCAGCTTGACGGCCAATTCAGGTGTGTCGGGCCTCTATTACACCGGAACCGGAAATACATCCAACCGGAACTGGCAGATCAACACCGGTATCGGCACACCGACCGCCCTTCTCCAGAACGCCGGCAGCGGCCTGCTGAAGCTGACCGGCAATGTTTCGGTAACCGGGGGGACGGCTGTCGCATTTTCGGCCGCCAGCGCCGATTTGCAGGTGTTGGGCGTTCTCAGCAGTTCAACGGCCAACACGTTCCGGTTCATCGGTAGCGCCAATGGCGCCGTTACGCTCGGCGATGCCAACAGCTTTACCGGCGCGGCTTCGATCGAAAGCGGCATCATTAAGGTCGGCACGCTCGCCAATGGCGGCGCGAACAGCTCTCTCGGCGCGGGCACGAGCATCGCGCTGTTTAACGGCACCCTCAGCTATACCGGCGCCGCCGCCGCCAGCGACCGCGCATCGTCAGTCAGCGGCGCGAGCGCGATCAGTAACGATGGCTCAGGAGCGCTGACGCTTAGTGGCGCCGCCACACTCAATGCCGGTTCGACGCTGACTTTCGGCGGCAGCTATACCGGCGCAGACAACACCTTCTCCGGCGTGATCTCCGGAACGGGCGCCCTCGCCAGCTCTGGTTCGGCCACATGGGTGCTTACAGGCGCGAACACGCGAACGGGCGCCATCACCGTGAACGGCGGCACGCTGCGCGCCGGCAGCGCCTCGGCCTTCGGAACGGTGACCAATGTCACGGTCAACAGCGGCACACTGGACCTCAATGGTAACAATCTTGCGCCCGCCTCGCTCGACGGCACGGGGGGCGCCGTCGCGATGGGGAGCGGCAATCTTACCCTCAATCTGGGTACTGGAGTCACTAGCATCTATGGCGGCAGCATCACCGGCACCGGCGGCAGCCTGACCAAGCTCGGCGCAGGCACGCTGACTTTGACCGGTGCGAGCACCTACACGGGCGCGACGACCGTCGGCGGCGGCACGCTGGCGCTCGACTTCTCGCCGGCCGGCGGACCGAGCAGCAACATCATCTCGGCGTCTTCCGCCCTGGTCATGAACGGCGGCACGCTCAAGATTACCGGTGCAGCCGGCGAGACCAATCTCCAGAGCTTCGGCGGCCTCACGATCACGACGGGCAACAACACGGTGAGCGCCACCTCCGGGGCTGGGGGCAGCACTACCGTCAGTCTCGGCGCCATCACCCGCACCGGCGGCCTCGCCAATTTCGTTCTGCCCACGGCCGGTGCGATCAGCACGACCGGACCCGACCGGGCGCTCGGCCGCTGGGCAACGGTCAATGGCTCGAACTATGCCAAGGTAGTAAGCGGCAACATCGTTGCCTTCACCGCGGCCGATTACGTCAACCAGGACAACGCCAGCCTGTGGCAGACCAACCAGATCCTGAGCGACGCCGGCGGATCGGCGAACACGCCCTTCTTCAACACGGTCGGCGCCAGCATCCAGATCGGCGGGCTGCAATATACCGCGGCCGCGAACTCGACGGTGACCGTGGCGAGCGGCCAGACCCTCGGTGTCGACGGCACCATCATCGTCGCGCCTTCGGTGGGCGCGGCGAACCAGACGATCACCGGCGGCTCAATGACGGGCACGCTCGGCGGCGGCGTGCTGGGCGTCCAGCAGAACGGCGCGGGCACCTTCACCATCGCCTCGACCATCGTCGACAACACCGGCGCCGTCGGCTTCAGCAAAGCCGGCACGGGTAAGGTGGCGCTCACCAGCAGCAATACCTATACCGGCGCCACCACCGTGAGCCAGGGCACGCTCTCGATCAATTCGGTCGCCAATGGCGGTGTCGCCAGCGCCATCGGCGCCGCGACGTCCGCTTCATCGAACCTGGTGATCCAGGGCGCCACGCTGGAATATACCGGGACCAGCGCCTCCACCGACCGCGGCTTCACCATCGCACGAGCCGGCGCCGCCACATCGGCCACGATCAACGTCACGAATGCCGCCGCCAATCTGACCGTCTCCGGGCAGGTGGTGAGCCCCGACGGTGCCAATTTAATCAAAGACGGCGCGGGCACGCTGACGCTTGCCGGGAGCAACAACAGTTATACCTCACCACCACCGTCAACGGCGGCACGCTTGCGGTGACCACGCTCGCCAATGGCGGCAGCAACAGTTCCATCGGCGCATCCAGCAATGCCTCATCCAGCCTGGTCCTGCAGAACGGCGGCAAGCTTGGCTACATCGGCGCAACCGCCAGCACCGACCGCGGCTTCACACTTGGTACGGGCGGCGGCGGCATCGACGTGACCGGCGGCACGACGCTGACGATGAGCGGTGTGGCCACGGGCGCGGGCAGCCTCACCAAGAGCGGCGCCGGCACCTTGGTGCTGTCGGGCACGAACACCTATACCGGCGGCACCACGGTGAGCACCGGCATCTTGCGCGCCGGGTCCACCAGCGCCTTCGGCACGGGCGCCATGACCGTGGCAACCGGCACGACGCTGGACCTCGCCGGCAACAACAACACGGTCGGCGGGCTCAACGGCGGGGGCAGCGTGCTGTTGGGCGCGGCGACCCTGACAACCAACAGCAACGGCACCTTCACGGGCACAATCACCGGCACCGGCGGATTCGCGCACAATGGCGGTACAGAGGTGATGACTGGCTGCAACAACAGCTACACGGGCGCCACCACCATCATCAGCGGCAACTTGAGCACCAATTGCCTTGCCAATGGCTTGTCGGCGAGCGGCATCGGCGCGTCGAGCAACGCCTCATCGAATCTGGTCATAAATGGCAGGCTGATCTACACGGGCGGCAGCGTCAGCATCGACCGAGGATTCACACTGCAGGGTGGCGGCTTTATCCAAGTCGCGACCGCCGCAACGACATTGGAGTTCAGCGGAACGGCGACTGGGCTGGGGGGCTTCACGAAAGAGGGACCCGGCACGCTGATATTGTCCGGCACCAACAACTACAGCGGCGGAACATCGGTCACGGCCGGCATCTTACGGGCTGGTTCGGACAGCGCATTCGGCATAGGCGCCGTGGCGCTGAGCAATACCGCCGGCGTCACCCTTGACGTGAACGACAAGAACCTCTCTATCTCTGCACTGCAGGGCGGCGGTACGACCGGCGGCAATGTCACGCTGGGCAGCGGTACGCTCACCATCACCAACGCAAACTCGAATGGCACATATGGCGGCGTGATCAGCGGAAGCGGGCAGCTGATCAAGTCCGGCGGCGGGTTTGAGGCGCTCAGCGGCTGCGACAGCAGCTATACGGGCGCAACGGTCGTCAATGCCGGCCGGCTTACGGTGAGCTGCCTGGCCGATGGCGGCAGCAACAGCTCGATCGGCGCTTCGTCCAATGCTGCTGTCAACCTGGTGCTCAATGGCGGCACGCTGCAATATATCGGCGCGGCCGGCAGCACGGACCGCCGGTTCACGCTCGGCGCGAGCGGCGGCACTCTCGATGCCTCCGGCACGGGCGCGATCAATTTCACCAGCACGGCGCCGGTCACATTGTCGGGAACGGGCAACCGCACGCTCACGCTCGCCGGCAGCAACACGGCCAACAACTCGCTTTCTGCCCGCATCGACGATCCATCCGGGGGCGTCACGTCGCTGACGAAGTCCGGTGCCGGCACGTGGGTCTTGAACAACACGACCAGCACCTATACCGGCGTCACCACGATCAGCGGCGGCGTGCTTGCGGTGAGCAAGCTGGCCAACGGCGGCCAGGCGAGCTCGATCGGGCAGTCGTCGAACCTGGCATCCAACCTCGTGATCGGCAGCGGCTCGACGCTACGCTATACGGGCGCTGGCGACGAGACGGATCGCCTGTTCACATTGCAGACCGGCATCAGCTTCATCGAGTCCTCGGGCACCGGCGCGATCGTCTTCAAGAACACCGGTTCGGCCGCCTATACCGGCAGCGGCAACCGCACGCTGGCCCTCGGCGGCACCAATACCGGGCTCAACACGATGGGCGGCACCATCATCGATGGCCCCGGCGGCACGACCACACTCGCCAAGAACGACAGCGGCACCTGGGTCCTCACCGGCAACAACACCTTCACCGGCAACACGGTCGTCAATGACGGTAACCTGATCATCGGCAATGGTGGCACCAGCGGCAATGCCGGCGCCGGCAACGTCATCGTCGCCAACGCGACCTCGACATTGTCGTTCAACCGCAGCGACACGTTCAGTTTCACGGGTACGATCAACCCCGATCCGCAGGCGGCCATCGGCACGATCGCGCAGGTCGGTACCGGCACGACGGTGCTCACGGCGACGAACAAAGTCGGAGCGACCAAGGTCGACGCGGGCACATTGCAGGTCAACGGCAGCCTGACGAGCACCGGGGGGACCACGATCAACGCTGGCACGCTGCAGAGCAACGGAGGGGGCGCCTCCATAACCACGCCGACGATGACGATGAACTCCGGCTCGAAGCTCAACGTCGGCGGCGGCACGGTCCAGGCAGCCGGTGGCACGCAGACGTTGTTCACGGGCGGGACCGGCGGCGCCACGATCAACATCACTGGCGGCACGTTGCTCGGCAACGGCACGCTGGGCGGAGGCGGCAACATTGTCAATCTCACCGCCGGTTCGCTCAATACCGGCGCAGCCACATTGAATCTCGGCAGCGGCAACGACACGTTCCTGTTGAGCGGTCTTGCGACGATCGCCGGAGTCGGCGTGGACGGCGGCGGCGGCTCCGACACGCTGCAGGTGACCACCACCTTCAGCCGTACGCTCAATGGCGCTCAGATTACCGGTTTCGAAAGCTTGAACAAGCAAGGCGCCGCCACCCTCACGCTGACGGGCGATCACAGCTACACGTCCGGCACGACGATTTCGGCCGGCACGCTGCAGATCGGCACCGGCGCCGTGGCCGGCGCGCTGGCGACGCCGAACGTGACCAACAACGGCACGCTCGCCTTCAACCTGAACAACAATTACACTTTTAACGGCGCCATCTCCGGCACCGGCGTGGTCAACAAGCTCGGCACCGGCATCACCACGCTCACCGGAATCAACACCTATACGGGCGCGACGAACGTCAATGCCGGCACGCTTATTGTCGACGGCAACCAGGCCGGCGCCACGGGACCGACGACGGTCGCGAGCGGGGCGACGCTGGGCGGCATCGGCACGATCGGCGGCAGCGTCACCGTCGCCGACGGCGCCACGCTGGCGCCCGGCGAAACGGGCAATTCTCCCGGCACGCTCACCATCAACGGCAATCTGGCGCTCGGCAATTCGAACCTGAATGTCGATTTCGGCCAGGCGAACGTCGTCGGCGGCGCACTCAACGACCTGATCAACGTCGGCGGCAATCTCACCCTCGACGGCACGATCAACGTGACGCAGAGCCCTGGCGGCAATTTCGGGCCCGGCACCTACCGCATCATCAGCTACAACGGCTCGTTGACCGACAATGGGCTCAATGTCACGGATCCCAATTATTTCGTGCAGACCTCGGTCGCCAACCAGGTCAACCTGGTCAATTCGGCGGGCCTGCAGCTCAGCTACTGGGACGGCAATGCCGGTCCGCATTCCAACGGCATCGTCAATGGCGGCAACGGCACCTGGCGCGCTGCCGGCGATACCAACTGGACCGACAGCACCGGCACCTTCGCCGCGCCGTTCGCCAATGCCAGTTTCGCCATCTTCCAGGGTGCGGCCGGGACGGTCACGGTCGACAACACGAATGGCCAGGTGCAGGCGGCGGGCATGCAGTTCGCCACCGGCGGCTATCTCGTCCAAGGCGCCGACATCCAGCTGGTGGGCGGCTCGAGCATTATCCGCGTCGGCGACGGCACCGGGGCCGGTGCCGGCTATACGACCACCATCGCCTCCAACCTCATCGGCGCCAGCCAGCTGGTGAAGACCGATCTCGGCACGCTGGTGCTGTCAGGAACCAACAGCTACAGCGGCGGCACGGCGATCAACAGCGGCACGCTGCAGGCCTCGTCGGACGCCAATCTCGGTGCTGCCGCGGGCGGCCTGAGCTTCGGCGGTGGCACGCTCCACACCACCGCCGACATCACCAGCGCACGCGCTGTCGCGCTCGCCGGCGCCGGCACGTTCCTGACCGATGGCGGCACGACGACCACATTGACCGGCGGCATCGCCGGCGCGGGCGCGCTGACCAAGGACGGTGGCGGCACCCTGGTGCTGGCGAGCGATGCCACGCATTCGGGCGGCACGACGATCGCGGCGGGCACGCTGCAGGTCGGCAATGGCGGTACCGCCGGCAGCCTCGCTGGCAATGTCACCGACAACGGCACGCTGGCTTTCGACCGCTCCGACACCTTGTCGTTCGGCGGCGTGATCTCCGGCACCGGCGCGGTCAACCAGATCGGTACCGGCACCACGGTTCTGACCGGCGACAGCACCTACAGCGGGGGCACGACGATCTCTTCGGGCACGCTGCAGCTCGGCAATGGCGGCACATCGGGCTCGATCCTCGGCGATGTCGTCGACAACGGCACGCTGGCGTTCGACCGCTCGGACGCCGTCACCTTCGGCGGCACGATCAGCGGCAGCGGCGGCATCCGGCAGTTCGGCAGCGGCTCGACGACGCTCACCGCCAGCAACAGCTACACCGGCGCGACGGTCGTCGATGGCGGCACGCTCTTCGTCAATGGCGACCAGTCGGCCGCCACCGGCCCGACATCTGTCAATACCGGCGGCACGCTCGGCGGCACCGGCACGATCGGCGGCGACGTCAGCGTGGCGAACAGCGGTTCGATGAACCCGGGTGCGGCCGGGGCGGCCGGCACACTCACCATCAACGGCGCCCTTGGGCTGAGCGGCGGATCGACCCTCAATTACGATTTCGGCCAGGCCAATGTCGCCGGTGGCGCCCTCAACGACCTGACGGTGGTCGCAGGCAACCTGACGCTCGACGGCACGATCAACGTCGCCGTGGCGCCGGGCGGCACCTTCAGCCCCGGCATCTACCGGGTCATCAGCTATGGCGGCACGCTGACCGACAACGGCCTCGACGTCGGCACGATCCCGTCGCCGGACTTCTTCGTCCAGACCTCGATCGCAAGCCAAGTCAACCTGGTCAACACCGCCGGCCTGCTGCTCAACTTCTGGGACGGCGACGCCGGACCGAAGAACAACAGCGCCGTCAATGGCGGCAACGGCACCTGGCAGAACTCGACCGGCAACGACAATTGGACGGATGCGAGCGGTGCGATCAACGCGCCCTACCAGGACAATGCCTTCGCCATCTTCGCCGGCACGGCCGGCACCGTCGCGGTCGACAATTCGCTGGGACAGGTCAGCGCCTCGGGCATGCAGTTCGCCACCGACGGCTACCTCATCCAGGGCGGCGACATCGCTTTGGTCGGGCCGCAATCGACCATCCGCGTCGGCGACGGCACCGCGGCCAGCGCAACCTTTGTGGCGACCATCGCCTCCAACCTCACCGGCAACAGCCAGCTGGTCAAGGACGACCTCGGCACGCTGGTTCTCTCGGGAACCAACAGCTACAGCGGCGGCACCGCGATCAACGGCGGCACGGTGCGGATCTCTCAGGACGCCAATCTCGGCGACGCGGCCGGCGGCCTGAGCTTCGACGGCGGCACGCTCAACACCACCGCCGACATCACGACCGGCCGCGCCGTCACGCTTGCCGGCGCTGGCACGTTCCTGACCGACGCAGCCACGACCACCACATTGACCGGCGGCATCATCGGCGCCGGCCCGCTGACCAAGGACGGCACCGGCACGCTGGTGCTGGCGAGCGCTGCCACCCATGCCGGCGGCACGACGATCGCCGCGGGCACGCTGCAGGTCGGCAATGGCGGCGCCCTCGGCAGCCTGGCCGGCAATGTCGTCGACAACGGCACGCTGGCCTTCGACCGTTCGGATGCCATCACCTTCGGCGGCGTGATCTCCGGCACTGGCGGGCTGAACCAGATCGGCAGCGGCACCACGGTCCTGACCGCCGCCAACACCTATGGCGGGCAAACCAACGTCGACAGCGGCACCTTGCTCGTCAACGGCAACCAGTCCGGCGCCACCGGCCTGACCTCGGTGGCAGGCGGGGCGACGCTCGGCGGCACCGGCATCGTCGGCGGCGATGTCACCATGGCGGATGGCAGCACGCTCAGCCCCGGCGGCAGCGGCAATTCCGCCGGCGCGCTGACCATCAACGGCAATCTGACGCTCAGCGGCGGCACCAATCTCTTGTATAATTTCGGGCAGGCCAACGCGCCCGGCGGAGCGCTGAATGACGTCGTCAATGTCGGCGGCAACCTGACGCTCGACGGCACGCTCAACATCACGGCGACCGCCGGCGGCAGCTTTGGGCCCGGCGTCTACCGCGTGTTCAACTACAATGGCGCGCTGATCGACAACGGGCTGACGCTGACGTCGCCCGACTATTCGGTGCAGACGTCGATCGCCAAACAGGTCAACCTCATCAACACGGCCGGGCAGCTGCTGACCTTCTGGGACGGCGATGCCGGCCCCAAGAACAACAGCGTGGTCGACGGCGGCAACGGCACCTGGCAGGTGGCCGGCTCCGGCAACAACTGGACGACGCCCGGCGGCGAGGTCAATGCGCCGTGGAGCAACGGCCAGTTCGCCGTGTTCCAGGGCACGCCCGGAACGGTGAGCGTCGACAACGGCAACGGCGCGGTGACCGTCAACGGCATGCAGTTCGCCGCCGACGGCTACCGCATCCAGGGCGATGCCATCACGCTGACCGGCGGACCGGCCATCATCAATGTCGGCGACGGCACCAGCGGCAGCGCCGGCTACAAGGCGACGATTGCGTCCGACCTTGTTGGAAACGCCGGGCTGACCAAGGTCGACTTCGGCACCCTGATCCTGGCCGGCAACAGCTCCTATGTCGGGGCGACGACAGTGCAGGACGGAACCCTGGCGGCGGGCAAGGCCGGGGCCTTCAACGCGACCTCCGCCTTCAGCGTCGCTTCCGGCGGCATGCTTGACCTTGCCGGCTTCGACCAGACGGTGGCCTCGCTCAACAACAGCGGCGCGGTGCGGCTCGGTGCTGCGGCACCCGGCACGGTGCTCACGGTTAGCGGTGACTATGTCGGCAATGGCGGCAAAATCCTCATCAATGCCGCGCTGGACGGCGATGCGTCTGCGACCGACAGGCTGGTCGTGCATGGCAGCACGTCGGGCACCGGTATCCTGGCGGTCAGCAATATCGGCGGCGCGGGCGCGCAGACCAGCGAAGGCATCAAGATCGTCGACATCGACGGCAGCTCGGCCGGCACCTTCACGCTTGCCGGCGACTATGTCTTTGAGGGCGACCAGGCCGTGGTCGGCGGCGCTTACGCCTACCGGCTCTACAAGAACGGCGTCAGCACGCCGGCCGACGGCGACTGGTATCTGCGCTCGACCCTGATCAACCAGAGCGGTCCGCTCTATGCGCCCAGCACGCCGCTCTACGAGGCTTATGAAGGCGTGCTGCAGAGCTTCAACGAACTGGGCACGCTGCAGCAGCGCATCGGCAACCGGGCCTGGGGCGAGGGCGCGACGCCGCAGGGCGCCGATGTGCCCGGCCAGGGCCCGGTCGACGGCAATGCCATCTGGGCGCGGATCGATGCCGCGCATGGCAAGTTCGAGCCGAAGACCTCGACCACCGGCACCGACTACGACGTGACGACCTGGAAGCTCAACGCCGGCGTCGACGGCCTGCTGCATGAGAGCGCGGCCGGCATCCTGCTGGGCGGCATCACCGTCCATTACGGCACCGTCTCCTCGGACGTGTCATCGACCTTCGGCACCGGCTCGATCGCGGCCACCGGCTACGGCGTCGGCGGCACGCTGACCTGGCTCGGCAACAGCGGCTTCTATGTCGATAGCCAGGCCCAGGCGACCTGGTATGACAGCGACATCAACTCGGCCGTGCTGGGCAAGCTTGCCGATGGCAACAACGGCTTCGGCTATGGCTTGAGCATCGAGAGCGGCCAGAAGATCGCGCTGCGCTCCAACTGGTTGCTGACCCCGCAGGCGCAGCTTTCCTATTCGGCGGTCGACTTCGACAGGTTCACCGATCGGTTCGGCGCGATCGTGTCGCCCGGCAGCGGCGACAGCCTGATCGGCCGGCTCGGCATTTCGGCCGACTATGAGGACCAGTGGGCCGACAGCGCCGGCCAGGTGAGCCGCGCGCATGTCTATGGCATCGCCAACCTCTATTACGACTTCCTCGACGGAACCGATGTCGATGTCTCGGGCGTGAAGCTTTCCAGCCAGAACCAGAAGGTCTGGGGCGGCGTCGGCCTCGGCGGCTCGCTTGACTTCGGCGACGGCAAGTACTCGGTCTATGGCGAGGCGCTGGCCAAGACCAGCCTGGCGAGCTTCGGCGATAGCAATGTCATCAGCGGTAAGCTCGGCTTCAGCGTGCGCTGGTAGCCGAGCACGAGAAGATATCGCGCACAGTATGTCGAAGCATCAGAATGCGCGGATGTGCGCATTCCCGCCGGGCTGATTTTTTGAGAGATGGAAACAAGATGAAACGATACAGACGAATTGGATATGCCACGCTGATCGCCGCAAGCCTGCTCTCCTTTGCCGCCGCATTCGCGCAGGAAACGGCAGCCCTCCCTGGAGGGGCGACCTCGCTCAGGGAAGGGCATGGCGACTGGACCGTCTCCTGCAATCTCGCCACCCAGAACGGCGCCGGCGTGAAGGTCTGTGCGCTGTCGCAGGAGCAGACGGACAGCCAGTCGCGCCAGCGCGTGCTGGCGATGGAACTGCGCCCGGCCGGCGAGGCCGTCCAGGGAACGCTGGTGCTGCCGTTCGGCCTGGCGCTGGATCAGGGCGCGACGCTGCAGATCGATGACGGTCCGACCCTGCCGCCGCTGCGCTTCCGCACCTGCCTGCCCGGCGGCTGCATCGTGGATCTGAGCTTTGACGCCGAGACCTTGGCGACCTTGCGCGACGGCAAAAGCCTCAAGGTCAAGGTGGTTGCCGACGGGGGCAAGGAGACCATGCTTGCTCTGTCGCTGAACGGCTTCCCCAGCGCTGTCGACAGGACGGTCGCGCTGTTGAAATGATCGCCGTCTTCTGGTTCACCAAGGATCAGTCATGCTGAGGTTTATTCAACGGCCCCAATCAGCCTGAAATGGCCCGACATTCCCGGTGTTGGCAGTTCATCCTTCAACAATGAGAGAAGACGGTGCGCCCGGCCCTATACTAATCTTGCCAACCATAGGCAAAGGTGTGCACGAAAATAGCGGACACTGGATCCGCCGTCGATTTCATTCGTGCGTAGCCATCAGCCTCCCATCTTCCTCGCCATCCCGCAGAACTCCGCATGCGCCTTGTTAAGCGTCGTGTTGCCGCAGTCATTCAGCGCCGCTGCGCGCTCGTCAGGTGCGCTTGAACGGATCCAATAGAGGGAGCCAGCAAGGCACCGGCTCTCAACGCCCGTTCGCTCGGCTGACCCGCCAGATTACATTGCCAACATCGTCGGCGACGAGCAGCGCGCCGGCCCCGTCGACAGCAACGCCGACCGGACGGCCCATGGCTTCGCCATTACGTCCGAGAAAGCCCGTGAGCACATCCTTCGGGGACCCGCTTGGTCTACCCCCACGGAACGGCACAAAGATTACCTTATAACCGCTGTACACGCTTCTGTTCCAAGAGCCGTGCTGGCCAACGAAAGCGCCGTTGCCGTAGGCGGGGCCGAGCGACGCGTGGCCGGAGAAGGCCAGTCCCAGCGAGGCGGTATGGGAACCCACCGCATAGTCGGGTTGGACGGCCTTCGCCACAAGATCAGGGCGCTGCGGCTTGACGCGTTCGTCGACATTCTGTCCATAATAGCTGTAGGGCCAGCCATAGAAAGCGCCGTTGCGAACTGAGGTGATGTAATCAGGCACGAGATCGTCGCCAATCTCGTCACGCTCGTTCACAGCGACCCAAAGCTTACCGGTCTCAGGGTTCCAGGAAAGCCCGTTCGGGTTGCGCAGTCCCGATGCGAAGACCCGGATGCTGCGGCTGGACCGATCCACTTCAAGGACGGCGGCGCGGTTCCTTTCCGCCTCCATGCCGTTTTCACCAGCGTTGCTGTTCGAGCCGACGGTGACATAGAGTTTGCTTCCGTCCGGACTTGCGATCACGTCCTTGGTCCAATGATGGTTGATGTCTCCGGCCGGCAGGTCGACTATCTTTTCTGGTGGCGTGGTTACTCGGGTCTGGCCGTTGGAGTAGGGAAAAGCCACGAGCGCATCGGTGTCGGCGACATAGAGCTTGCCCTTGGAAAGCGTCATGCCGAAGGGCGAATTAAGGCCTTCTGCGAAAATCCGGCGCACATCCGCGATGCCGTCACCATTGGTGTCGCGCAGCAGAGTGATGCGGTTAGCGCTGGTCGTCGCGGCGCCGGCCCGCTTCATGGCCTGGTTCATGAAGAGCTTTCTGAGGCTGAAGCCATCGTCATGCTTGGCAGGGGCATTGGTTTCGGCAACAAGCACGTCGCCATTCGGGAGCACATGCAGCCAGCGCGGATGATCGAGGCCGGTGGCGAAGGCCGTCACTCTCAGCCCCTTCGCCGGGGTCGGCATACCACCTTCCCGCCAGCCTGTGGCCTGGGCGATGTTAACAGTCGGGATCAGCGAGGGTGTTGGTTTCGGCAGGGTGGGGTTAGGGCCATAGCCGGCTGCCGCCGGCGTTTGCTGCACCGGAACGCTGGAGCAGCTCGCCACGAGTATAACCAATACGACTAGGACCGAGTTTCGCGGGAAGTCGGCGTACATCGGAGTCCTCCGCACGGATTGCGCCGTGGTCTTTGCATAAACGCCATCGGGCGGCCTTTTATTCCAGATTGCTTGCAATCTGGCGCGCTGGACTGGCACAGCGACCCCGCTGTCCCGTTACCTTTTGGTCAATCGCCAAGTCGGCGCTAGAGCCGGATGATTTCAGGTCGATTCGACCGGAAACTGAATCCGCCTCTAATTCAAAGAAATAGGGCAATGATGTCGTCCGAAAACCGCTCGACGCTCTTCGGCATCAGGCCCTAGCGAGATGGCGCCGACGTCACCACGCGGACCGGCACCGACTTTGCCGCCGGCACATGAGCCTTTTCGGCTCGGTGCCACAGCGGAATGAGCGGATTGAGCTCGGGATAGTAGCCGGCGCAATCGCCGCGTGGAATTGAATAGGGAGTGACGCGCAATCCATGCACGCGGCGCTCGACATTGTCGCCTGCCGCCGATTCCAGATCGATCTCCTGTCCGTCATGGAGTCCCAGCCGTTCGATATCCTGCTCGTTCATGAGCAACACCATGCGCGTCCCGTCGATGCCGCGAAGGCGATCGCGGTAGCCGTAGACGGTGGTGTTGAATTGATCGTTGGAGCGAACCGTGATCAGCGTCAGCACGTCCGATTGCGAGACATCAATATCCGGATCCGTTTCCAGCATCGTCGGCGGCTTGAAGTTGGCCTTCTTGTTGGGGGTCTGCCACACCCGCTTCGAAGCCTTGATGTCGCGATGAAACCCGCCCGGCGCCAGGAAGCGTTTGTTGAAGTCCTTGAAGTGGTCCGGATAGCAACGTTCGATCTCGTCCCGCACGCGGGCATAGTCGGCCACCCATTCATCCCACGGAATCGAGCTCTTGCCGGCAACTGTCGCTTTGGCGAGTTCGGCGACGATGCGTGGCTCGGAGAGCAGGTTGGGTCCAGCTGGCGTGCGATAGCCGAAGGAGCCATGGATGCAGGCGGTGGAATCCTCCACGGAGACATGCTGCTCGCCGGTAGCCTGCAGGTCCTTTTCGATGCGCGATAGGCAGGGCAGCAAATAGGTGACGGCTCCCGGTATCAGGTGACTGCGGTTCAGCTTTGTGGCGATCTGGACATGCAATCTCAGGTGCCGCCAAGCGTCTTCGACAAGCCCGGTTTCCGGGACGGCCCGTACGAAATTGCCGCCCAGTCCAATGAACGCCCTCACCGAGCCGTCGATCACGCCTTCGCATGTTTCGACGGTGTCGCGCCCTTTCTCGCGTGGCGGTTCGAACCGATAAAATTCGGCAAACTTGTCGAGCGGCACCAGTTCGGGCTTTTCGGAGATGCCGACGGTTCTTTGGCCTTGAACATTGGAGTGGCCGCGAAGCGGGGACACGCCGGCGCCCGGTTTGCCGATATTGCCGCGCATCAGGAGCAGGTTGCAAAGCATGTGGACGTTCTCGGTCCCGTGCCGGTGCTGCGTCAGGCCCATGCCGTAATTGCCGATGACCGCCGATGCCTTGCTGTAGACATCCGCCACATGCTCGAGGTCGGCGCGCGCGATGCCCGAACGCAGATCGATTTTTTCCCAAGGTGTGCGGCGCAGATAGGCCTCGAACGCATCGAAGCCGTGCGTGTGTTCTTCGATGAAAGCGGTGTCGAGGACGCGCGGCGCGCCGGTCCGCCTCGCCGCATCGTCGAGCGCGAGAACGGCTTTCGCAATCCCGGTCATGGCGGCGATATCGCCGCCGCCGCGGATCTGGAAGAAGTCGCTGGACATCTTGGTGCCGGCGCCCGGCGAAAGCATTTCAATCGGGTTCTGCGGATTCTTAAAACGCTTCAGGCCGCGTTCCGGCAATGGATTGAATGTGATGACGGGTATGCCGCGCTGGCGCGCCTCCTCGATCGGGTGGAGCAATCGCGGCGCGGTCACGCCGGTATTGTGGCCGAAGAAGAACATCAGGTCGCAACGGCTGAAATCCTCCAGTTGCACGGTACCGACCGGCGAGCCGATCGACTCAGGCAGGCCGACCGAGGTCGACTCGTGGCACATGTTCGAAGAGTCCGGCAGATTGCTCGAGCCGTAGATGCGTGCGAAGAGCTGATACATGAAAGATGCCTCGAGCGAAGCGCGGCCCGAGGTGTAGAAAACGACCGATTTCGGATCGAGCTTGCTCAGCTCTTCGCCGATATCCCGGAATGCGGCCTCCCACGCGACCGGCTCATATTTGTCGGTGACCTCGTTGTAGCGCATCGGCTCGAGCAGCCGCCCCTGCTTTTCCAGATCGTGATCGGGCCAGTCGAGCAGCTCGTTGACGGAATGCGCGGCGAAGAACTCCGGGCCGCAGCGCCGCTTCGTCTGATCCCAAATCGTCGCCTTGGCGCCATTCTCGCAGAACTCGAACGGGCGTGGCTCGGCAGGCTTCGCCCAGGAACAGGACACGCACATATAGCCGTCCGCCTTGTTCTGCTTGAGCAGCGTGCTCCAGATGCCGGACGTCAGCAGACCTTGTGCGCGAGCCTTGCGGATCAGCGATTTGAGGGATCCCCATCCGCCGGTCGGGTGGTTGTATTTGCGAATTTCGATGTGGCTGGTAGTGGAGGGCCTCATGGTGGAGCTCGGTTGGCTATCGCTTTGATCTCAAACCCTTCTGGGGGCGCTATGTTCCAGTGCCGGCGAACGCTGCGGCAGAGTCGTTCTGCGCGAGATAGGCCGCCAAGGCTGCTCAGCCATCGACAACTGCCCGCCGCAACCTGTCCAACAGCGGAACATTTGACCCTTTTACCGGTTAGCGAAGACCGGGGTTGGCGCACCACCGGCAACCCTGGTTGCGGGAACATTGCCTTCGATCCGGGAAGGAAGACCAATGTCAGGCACCGATTTGTGGCTCATCGTCGTCGCGGGCGGTCCCCTCATTCTTTTGCTCGTGATCGTCTACGTTCTCCTCAACCGCCGTCGCCGCGGACCGGCGGAGCGACGCGAAAGCGACCGGGCAACCGAGCGTCTGTACCGAGAGAAAGGCGATTAAAGCGGCCCGTCCTGGCGGCGCCGCATCCAAGGCAGTGTCGTTGACGGCGGAACAACGCGGGGCCGTCGCTATTATCGATGCGGACGTGAAGATCGACACCGGAGCAACGGTTGATGGCCAACGACGAGTTGCCGGGAGTGCTGGCGACGCTGCCTGTGATCGACGCCAAGGCGGAGCCGACGCTGAAGAGCGCGGAGGCGGAAGCTTTCTATACGCAGGCGATCCGCGAGCTCGCCGCCACCGACATTCCTTTTCTGGTTGCCGGGACCTATGCGGTGAGCGCCTATACCGGCGTCGTGCGCCAGACCAAGGACCTCGATATCTTCTGCAAGGCCGGCGATTGCCCGCGCGTCCTCGCCCATTTCAAGGATATCGGCTACGCCGTCGAGATTGAGGACGATCGCTGGCTGGGGAAGGTCTTCGAAGGTTCGCATTTCTTCGATGTGATCTTTGCATCAGCCAACGGCACCATGCTGGTCGACGACCAGTGGCTGGAGCATGCCCGCCAGGTCGAACTGCTCGGCAGCCGTGTCCGGATCATCGGACCGACGGAGCTCATCTGGTCGAAATGCTTCATTCAGGATAGGGGCCGTCACGATGGCGCCGACATCGCCCACACCATCCTCAAGGCGCATGACCAGATCGACTGGCACAGGCTGCTCTCCTATCTCGACGTCCACTGGGAGGTGCTTTTGATGCAGTTGCTCAACTTCCGCTGGATCTATCCGAGCGAGCGCGACCTTGTCCCCGACTGGCTGCTCGACGAACTGCTCGAGCGGCTGACCACACAGCGGCGGCTGCCGTCGCCCAGAATGAAGATCTGCCGTGGCCGGCTGCTGTCGCAGATCGATTATGAGATCGACGTCAAGGAATGGGGCTTCGCAGGCGTCGGCGGTGTTGGAGAATTCCGCGATGGCTGAACAAAGCAAGGCAGACCGCAAACCGAACGGGAATGGCAAAGTCAAAGTCGCCGCTGTGGGCGATCTGCATGTTCAGGAAGATGCGCAGACCTCCTACCGCGATCTGTTCGGCGAGGTTTCGCGCGAAGCCGATGTCCTGGTGCTTACCGGGGACCTCACCAATCTCGGCAAGCCGAAGGAGGCCGAGCTTCTGGCGGAGGATCTCCGGGCCTGCTCGATTCCCGTGGTTGCGGTGCTCGGCAACCACGACTACGAATCCGGTTGCGCAGAGCAGATCGCGGCGACGCTTCGCCAGGCCGGCGTTCATCTCCTCGATGGACAGGCGACGGAGCTGATGGAAGTCGGCTTTGTCGGCGTGAAGGGCTTTGTCGGCGGTTTCGGCCCGAGGATGCTTGGGTCCTTCGGTGAGCCGGCAATCAAGGCCATGGTGGCCGAGAGCGTGAGCGAGGCGATGCGGCTCGAAAATGCCATGCGGCAAGTCCGCGCCAAGCGGACGCTTGTGGTGCTTCACTACGCACCGATCGCGGAGACGGTCGCCGGCGAGCCGCCGGAAATCTTCCCGTTCCTCGGCTCTTCCCGGCTGGCGGAAACGATCGACCGGTTCAAGGTGAGCGCCGTCGTGCATGGGCATGCTCATCGTGGCACTTTCGAAGGCCAAACTCCCGGCGGCGCGAAAGTTTACAATGTCGCCATGCATATCGCGAAACCGACCGGCCGGCCTTACGCGCTGCTCGAGATCTGAGCCGGCCAGCGATTTGGTGACCGGCTAGACTTCGTCAAACCGGCTGCCTTCCTTGGAAGGATCCTTGGACAGCACACGCTCTTCCTGATCGTCGGGCAAGGCTTCGTCACTTTCCTGGAAGGGGTTATCGTCATCCTCTTCCGGCAGATCGCCTTCCGCTTCAGCATCATCCTGCGGGTCGCCGTTCACGGCAACGCTGTCAGGCAGGATTCTGCCGCCCTCCAGAGCATCCCAGTCCTGCTGCTCGATAGTCGGGGCTTCGGTTTCTTCGGTCTTTGCAGGCCGCTGTTTGTCGCGCGGGTCCATGACGTTCTCCAATGCTGAGCTTCGAGTGAAGAACCTTTCGCCGAAACAGTTGTTCCGCTCATGCAATCACGCAACGGTCGGCGCGCGTGCCCGGGAACAGCATGGCGCGTTGTGACTTATCGTGCGAAATCGGGAACGCTCATGCCTCGCAAGCTCGATCTTAGAGGCGGCACGCCTGTCTGGTCTGCCTATCGCCCGCCTTCCGTGCCTGTCGATCGCCTGACGCGCGACGTTAAAACCGACGTGCTGATCGTCGGTATGGGCATCAGCGGCGCAATGATGGCTGAAACGCTGACCCGCGACGGCCATTCCGTGATTTGCATCGACAGGCGCGGCCCGCTGAAAGGGTCGACCGCCGCCACGACGGCGCTCGTCCTGTTCGAGATAGATCAGCCGCTGACAAAACTGTCCAAGATGATTGGCAACAGCGCCGCTCGAGAGGCCTGGCGACGCTCCCGGCTGGCGCTCGTAAATCTGCGCGGCCGCATTGGCGAGCTCGGCATCCATTGTCAGTGCGTGGCCACGCCCTCGCTCTACCTCGCAGGCGAACAGCTAGGGGCCTCGGACCTGCGCCACGAAGCAAAGGCACGGCGGCAAGCAGGTATCGCGGCGTCCTTCATGACGCACAACGAGCTACGAAGCGAATTCGCCATCGATCGCGCCGCGGCCATCCTCAGTCACGATAATCTTGCGCTCGATCCGAGAAAGCTGACATCCGGCTTGCTGCTTCAGACATTGAAGCGAAAGGCCCGTTTTTACGCGCCCGCCGAAGCAACGACCATAGAGGACACACGCCTGGGCGTGACAGTAAGCACCCGGCATGGCCCGGCCATTGCCGCAAAGCATCTGGTCCTGACCACGGGTTATGAGCTCGTCGATGTCGTGCCGGCGATCGACCATCGCGTGATTTCCACTTGGGCTATCGCGACGGACCCGCAGCCCAACAAGATATGGCCGCAGGCCGCCATGATATGGGAAGCCTCCGATCCCTATCTCTACCTGCGTGCCACCTCTGACGGGCGCGTGGTCTGCGGCGGTGAGGATGAGGATTTCACCGACGATGAAAGGCGCGATGCGCTGACGCCGGAAAAGACCGAGCGCCTGGAGAAGAAACTCGCGCGGATTTTTCCGAGGCTCGACACGGCAGCACGTTTCACCTGGAGCGGTTCGTTCGGGGCCACCGGCACCGGCCTTCCCATCATCGGCAGCGTGCCCGGTCATCCGCGTGTTCATGCGGTGATGGGCTATGGCGGCAACGGGATCACCTTTTCACAGATTGCTTCCGAGATCGTTTCCGCCTCGATCGCCGGCGCACAGGATGCCGATGCCGATCTCTTCGCTTTCAAAATATGATTCTGAGAGCAATCGTTGCGAGCGGATTGGAAGCTATTCGATCTGCTCGAACGTGCATTGGCTCGGCGCCTTGTCGGGTCGCCAGCGCAAGAGCCTCGTGCCGTGCCGGAAACGGCCGCCGGTGACATGGTCGAAGCGGACCTCGACGACCAGTTTTGGCCGCACCGGTTCCCACTCTCCGCTGCGTTCGGTGCTCCATCTGCTCGGCCCGCCCGGTGCCTTGCCGGTGAAGCCTGACCCGCCACGCAACTTTTCGAGCCTCTCAGTGAGAGCGACGCGCTCGCCATTGGCGATGGTCGAGGTGAAGCCGACATGATCGAGCTGCCCATTGTCATTGTAGAGGCCGAGCAGCAGCGATCCGACTAGCCGCGTGCCATTGAGATAGCGAAAGCCGCCGACCACGCAGTCGGCTGTGCGTAGCCGTTTTACCTTGATCATAGCGCGCTCGCCGGGTCGATATGGCTCGTCCAGCCGCTTGGCGACAACCCCGTCGGTCGAACCCTGGCCCGAGCCGCTCAGCCATTGCTCGGCAGTCGCAATGTCGGTGGTCGATCGCGACAGCCGCAGCGCTGCGCCTGCGCAGCCGGACAAGAACGTCTCCAATGCCGCGCGTCGGTCGATCAGGGGCGCCTCGAGCATGATCTTGCCGGTCGGCGCGACAAGCATGTCGAACAGGATCAATCGCGCCGGCGTCTCCATGCTCAGCTTGCGAATGCGGCTTTCCGCGGGATGCAGCCGCATCTGCAACGCGTCGAAGGAAGCGCGGCCGTCGATCTCGATCACGATCTCGCCGTCGACGACGAAATCCTTGGCGTCGAGCCTTCGCACCATGGTGATCAGCTCCGGAAAGTAGCGCCCGAGCGGCTTGCCGGATTTGGCGCGAAGATCGACGTCCTCCTTGCCCTTGAAGGCGAGGCAGCGGAAGCCATCCCATTTCGGCTCATACTGCCAAGGCCCGTCCTGCGTCGGCAACATTTCCGCAGTTCGCGCTTCCATCGGCGGCGTGTCCAACGGCAACGGAAAGCTGTTCGCCCGAGCGGCTACCATCGCTCTTCCGTATCGCGATGAGGCAGGTCGATGCCGCAGCAAACCCAGCCGAGCCGCTGCGACGATCCGTAATTGTATTGCGGCTCAAGATCCGCCGGATTGTCGAAGGTTCCGACATGCAGCGCGATCTCGCTGAGGGCGGCGTCGTAGGCCAGGGTAAGAGGAGAGCCGCAAGCCTGGCAGAAGCCGCGTTTGGCGAGAGGTGATGAGCGCCGGAAGCACGGCTCCTCGCCCAGCCATGACACGTCGGCAGAAGGCAACCATGCGAGCACCGCGAAGGCGCTGCCGGTCGCACGGCGGCACATGTCGCATTGACAGTAGTGCACACGTGGATCGCCGGTCACGCGGTAACGGATCCTGCCGCAGAGGCATCCGCCTGAACGTTCGCCAGTCGCCGGGTTGGTGAGAGTCTCTGCTGCATCCATTCAGCTTGAACGGTCGGCGCGGGATCTGGTTTCCGGCGGGAACAGCCAACGAACCAAAGCGTTGTTCAACATTCCAAGGATGATCTCCAATCAACACTGCCGCGCGTTGCCGTACATGCTTTTCCGCTTCATTCCGCTTCCGCCGAGCCGAATTTATCGGGTGTTCTGATGTCAGCTCCGGGCTTGACCTATGGGCCGCTTGGCAATCACTGCGCCCATCTTTGCGTCGACATGCAAAAGCTGTTTGCCGAGCCCTCGGAATGGGCGACGCCCTGGATTACCCGGGTCCTTCCGAGAATTGTGAGTCTGGTCGAAAGAAAGGCCGAGCAAACGATCTTTACCCGCTTTATTCCGGCGGCGAGGGCGGGGCACGGCGTAGGCACCTGGAGACGCTACTACGAGCGATGGGCCTCGATGACGGTCGAAGCCGTTGGTCCGCAGATGGTGGACTTGCTGCCGGCGCTTCGCGCATTTTGTCCGCCGGCCCAAGTGATCGACAAGCATGTCTATTCACCCTGGCCGGAGGGCAGACTGCAGGCAGAGCTTGCCGGCCGAGGTGTCGATACTTTGGTGATCACTGGCGGCGAAACCGATGTCTGCGTTCTCGCCACAGTTCTCGGAGCGATCGACATCGGCTACCGCGTCGTGCTGGTCACGGATGCGCTTTGCAGCTCATCCGACGCTACCCATGATGCGCTGATGACCGTCTATCATCAGCGCTTCGCCCAGCAGGTTGAGACGGTGGAGATGGAGGTCCTTCTCTCGGCCTGGAATTGAGAGGCTGCTACGCCTCGAGATCGATCAGCGCGATGCCAAGCTCGGAACGCTTCCGGCGGCGCAGGTGGCCAGGCGATTCCAGCACCGTGACCTCCAGCGTGGGTCGCACGTAGCCTTCCAGCAGGTGTCCGCCCCGCGTCGACCCATCGCCGAGGCCGAGCACGGCATGCATGGGAAGACTGGGTTTGCCTCTATCGTCGACGGCGATGTCGCCGATCGCGCTCAGCACTTCGCACTGCTCATCGACGGGAATCCTGCGATAGGATTTCGACTGGAAATCGAACCAGCCGACCACCGCCTTCTCGAATGCCCCGATTGCGGTCAGGGATGCGGCGGTCATCCCCTGCTCGACCGCAAAGGCAGTCAGGCAAGCGAAAGCTTCTTCGCCCGGGTCAAGCACGACCACAAATGTCCTTTGTTCGGATGTCTCGCCAACCAGCTTCGATTTCATGATCAACTCGCTTCAACGGCCACCACCAAAGGCCGAACTCGGAAGCGGGCAGCGTGTTCCTTGCTTGGTTCTGGAGCCGTGCAGCACCTTTTTGTGAATCTCGGCCAGTTCGCGAGTAAGTTCGGAACAATGCTTCGGGTCATCGGTTGGGGCCAATGACCAGCCAGCGACGGAGCGAGCCATGTCCCAGTCTTCAGCCTCACATGTTGCTGCTCTCAACCGGCGAAATTTCATGACAGGCACGGTGTCCGCCGCCGCGGCCGTGCCTCTGCTTGGCTCACCGGCGAAGACGCAAGAAGTCACACAGTCAGGGGCACGGCTAAGGGAGCCGGTCGTCACGACGTTGCGGATCAACAAGCAACGTCACGAGCTTTCGCTCGATCCCAGAACGAGCCTGCTCGACGCGTTGCGCGATCACGCCGGGCTCACCGGCACCAAGAAGGGCTGCGATCACGGCCAGTGCGGCGCATGCACGGTGCTGGTCGACGGCAAGCGCGTGCTCTCTTGTCTGAGCTTCGCGGTGATGAACGACGGCAAGGACGTGACGACAATCGAAGGGCTCGCGTCCAGAGACGGCAAGCTGCATCCGATGCAGCAGGCCTTTATCGACCACGATGCCTTCCAATGCGGCTACTGCACGCCGGGCCAGATCATGTCGGCGATCGGCTGCGTCAATGAAGGTCACGCCGAATCCGAGAATGACGTCCGTGAATATATGAGCGGCAATATCTGCCGCTGCGCCGCCTATCCCAACATCGTCGCAGCCGTTCTGCAGGCACGCGGCGAGACAAGGGGGGCCTGAGATGCGGCCTTTCGTCTATGAACAACCGACCGACATTTCTGCAGCGGTCGCGCTCGCGTCCAACTTCACGACCCGCGACGATCAGCCGACGCGAGCCAATGCGCAGTTCATCGCCGGCGGCACCAATCTCGCCGATTATATGAAATTGGGGGTCGCTGAGCCGAACCGTCTGCTCGACCTCAACCGGCTCGAGGAGCAAAAGCTCAGGCAGATCCGGGTAACGGAAGACGGCATTCGCTTCGGCGCCCTGGTGCGGATGGGCGAGGCTGCGGATCACCGCGAGGTCAAGGAGCGCTATCCGGTCATTGCCGAGAGTTTGCGTTTGGCGGCAAGCGGCCAGATCCGCAACATGGCAAGCCTCGCCGGCAATGTCCTGCAACGCACGCGCTGCGAATATTTTCGCGAGACGTCTTGGGCTTGCAACAAACGTATGCCGGGGTCGGGCTGTGCCGCGATGGACGGCTTCAACCGGCAGCATGCGGTGCTGGGGGGCAGCAATGCGTGTATCGCCACCTATCATGGCGACTTCGCTCAGGCGCTGATCGCGCTCGACGCCGTCGTTCTCACCGAGGGTTCGCGCGGCGCGCGCAAAATCCCGTTCGCCAAACTGCATCGACAGCCCGGCGATACGCCGCATATCGAGACGGATCTCGCCGCCGACGAGATCATCACCGCCATCGAGGTGCCGGCTCTGCCGTGGGGCCGGCGCTCGCTCTATCTGAAGATCCGTGACCGCGAATCCTATGCCTTTGCGCTGGCTTCGGCGGCCGTTGCGCTCGACCTCGACGGCGAGGCTGTGCGCGAGGCACGCATTGCGCTCGGCGGCGTTGCGACCGTGCCGTGGCGCGCCAGCGCGGCCGAGCACATCCTGCAAGGGAAGAAGCTCGACGATGCATCGGCAGGAGCAGCGGCGGACGCCGCCTTCGCCGAGGCCCAGCCGCGCCAACACAACGCGTTCAAGATCGAACTCGGCAAGCGGACATTGGTGCGCGCGCTGCTCGAAACCCGTGACATGAAGGTGTGACCATGGACGCTGCCGCTCCAAGACCCAAGGAAAACCAGGGCGAACCGCTGCCGCGCGTCGATGCGCGGTTGAAAGTCACCGGGCAGGCGCACTACCCCGCCGACCTGCCGGCCGCCAACATTGCGTATGGCGCGCTGGCCACCAGCAGCATCGCCAGAGGCAAGGTGACGAAGCTTCGTCTCGACGATGCTCGCGCCGTGCCTGGCCTGCTCGACATCGTCACCTATGGGGACATGGACAAGGTCGACAAACCGAAATTCGGCAATTCCAGCGCCACGTCGATCGGTCCACTGCATGACCGGACGATCTTCCATGACGGCCAGATCATCGCGCTCGCGGTTGCCGAGACCTTCGAGGCGGCCGAAGAGGCGGCGCGGTTGATCCGCGCCGAATATGAGGAGGACAAGCCGGCCGCGAGCTTCGACAGTCCGGGCACGAAGACCGTTGCGGCGGCCGGCAAAAGCCCGATGTTCAAGGAGGACGTCAAGGCCGGCGACTTCGACGCCGCCTTTGCCACGGCGGCGGTCAAGATCGACCAGCGCTATTCGACGCCCACCCAGCACCACAATCCGATCGAGCTGTTCTCGACGACCGCGTACTGGCAGGGCGACCAACTCATAGTGCATGAGCCCTCGCAGAACGTCACCGGCTGGAAAGTCGAGCTTGCCAGGCAGCTGAAGATGGATCCGGCGAATGTGCGCATCGTAAGCCCCTTCATCGGTGGCGCATTCGGCTCGAAAGGGCCGATGACGCCGCGCACCGCGATCGTTGCCGTTGCCGCCAAGCGGCTCGGGCGTCCGGTGCGTTGCGTGACAAGCCGCATGCAGGCTTTCGGCACCCAGACCTACCGGGCTGAAACGCGGCACCGCATCAGGATCGGGGCCGGCAAGGACGGCCGCATCACCGCTTTCGCGCATGAAGGCTGGGAGGTGACCTCGCGCCCCGATCTCTATGTCGTCGGCGGCACGTCGGCCACGGGTCGCATGTACGGCTATGGCTCGGTGCTGACCCATGTCTCGCTGGTGCAGGCCGACCGCAACACGCCGGGCTATATGCGTTCGCCGCCCGAGACGCCTTATGTCTATGCGCTCGAAAACGCCATGGACGAGATGGCGGTGGCGCTTGGCATGGATCCGGTCGAGTTCCGCCGGATCAACGAACCGAAGACAGAGCCGATCGGCAAGAAACCGTTCTCCAGCCGCTCGCTGATCCAGTGCTACGACCAGGCGGCAGAGGCCTTCGGATGGGGCAGGCGCGATCCGAAGATCGGCGCGATGCGCGACGGCGACTGGCTGATCGGCATGGCCTGCGCCACGGCAATCTATCCCACCGCCGTCGCGCCATGCGCGGCGCGCGTGCGCCTGACGGTCGATGGCGATGTGCGCCTGCAATGCGGTTCGCACGAGATCGGCACCGGCGTGCGCACCGTGGCCGGCCAAATGGCGTCGGAGCGGCTCGGCGTCGCTATCGACAAGGTCGGTGTCGAAATGGGCGACAGCAGCCTTCCTCCTGCGCCCGTCTCAGGCGGCTCGATCTCCACGGCCAGCGTGTGTTCGGCGGTGCTCAAGGCCTGCGACGCTATCCGAACCAAGCTATTTGCCGCCGCGACTGCCGAGGGCGGTCCGCTGGCGGGCTCCCATAATGAGGAATTCGAGCTTGTCGACGGAAAGATCGTGGCGAAGAGCGGCGCGTCGGCCAAAGTGGAGGACATCCTGAAAGCCATGCAGGTCGGTGCGATCGAGGAATATGCCGAGTTCGCTCCCAAGGGAGCGACGCCGGAGGCACTGAAGAAGCTCTATGCGGGTACGCCGGAATTCCACGGCGGCGATCAGGACGAGGACTCGGTGAAATATGCCTTCGGCGCCGAGTTCGTCGAAGTGCGCATCAATCGCTACACCAGGGAAATCCGAGTGCCGCGCATCGTCGGCGCGTTCGCGGCCGGCCGCATCATGAACACGCGCACGGCGCGCAGCCAGCTGATGGGCGGCATGATCTGGGGCATCGGCCAGGCGCTGCATGAGGCGACCGAGGTCGACAGACGCTACGCCCGCTACGTGAACCGCGACCTGCAGGACTACCTCGTGCCGGTCAATGCCGACATCAAGGACCTGCAGGTGATCCTGGTTCCGGAAATCGACCACGCGGTCAACCCGGCCGGCGTGAAAGGCTTGGGCGAACTGGGCAATGTCGGCACGGCCGCCGCCGTCGCCAGCGCGGTCTTCCACGCGACGGGCAAGCGCATCCGTGACCTTCCGATAAGAATCGAGCAGTTGCTCGCTTGAGCATGCCTGCGATGCATGCGCACAGCTATTTTCTCTAACAGGGCGGAACCCATGTTTCACCTTGGCGTGTGGGTACTGCCCATCGCGGGCATCCCTCTAATCCTCATTCTGATCTGGACGTATTTCCTCGCCAGGCGCCGAAGCCGGCGGCCGGCGGAGCGGAAGGGCGGTCCGTCACAGCGACGGGGCGGCGTCGCAACGACCTGACGCGCTGAAGTCTTTAGTCCGGCCGGCCGATCTCTGTCACCCACTGGCCCGCCGGGCCATGGGAGCGGCAGTGGTTGCGGACTAAATCCGCGACCTGCTCCCGGTTGCAGTCACCATTCTTTGATTCCGACACGGGCTCGGAACTTAGCGGCGAAAGCACTGCTAGGGGGCGTCAACTCTGGGTTTGCCTTCAGCAGAATCGGCGAGGGGATGCCGCAAATCTTCTCAAAAAACGCCAATGACACTGACGGTCGGCTCGTCCTTCGTCGATCTCGGCGGGTTCAACGTCGCGCTCAACCTGGCGAGCGCCGCCGCAAAGCGCCATGCTGTTCATGCATCTGACGGCATGTTGCCGCGGCTCGCCGTCGCGGCCGCCGGGCTTTGGCTTGTCATCCTGTTCGGGCTGACGCTGATCGGGCGATAAACGGTAAGGCTGGCGGACCTACGATCTGAGTTTTCTGATCGTTGCAGTCGACCAGCTGCTGCGGAGTGCACATGTTTGGCGCCGTCGCGCTCGAAGCGACCGGTCAGCCGTTTGGCCCTGCAATATGCCCGATGTCCATTGGTGCCGATTAACGCGCCACATGCAGCCGCGATCGAGCCTGGCAGGAAGCCGTGTCGTTGCGAAGGATGTCTGGGGAACATTGGACATCGCTGGCAGTTCGGGTTTGGTTCAGACGCCGCTTCAAAGGCGTCTGTCGAAGATCGGTGGGCAACACCTGATCGGCCCGGGTCTGTCCCTCGCAGGCGTGGGCTTCATGCCCCGGCAGGATATGCCGTGCCGCTGTGAGATGTCGCCGCCACAACCACAGGAGACAGCAATGAAGCATCAGACCTCATATGAACTTCAATCGGTGGCAGTCGTCGATCGGCTTGGATTGGCTCCCCTGGCAACAAGAGCGCAGCGGATCGAGCGGTGGGCGGAATTGCTCGATCGAAATCCTCTGCGCTGCCTCTCGGCCCTGACAGGAACCGAATATGTCGATCCTGAAGTTCGCGAACGGGTGCGGGCGGACGGATCCCCGCTCACGGTTGCGTTCGATGATCCGTTGCTGCGCGCGGCCGGATTGCAATCGGACACTTATGGCGAGGCGAAGCGCTTTTTCGAACTCTCCGATTGGCAATTGCATGACGTCGTCTGCAGCTGCCATGCCGGGTCGACGATGCAGGCCAGTTGGGCCGCGGCGCGGGTGCGCAGGCTGATTAACGGCAACCGGTTCTTCGCCTGGCTCAGAAGCCGCTTCCTGCATTGAAGAAGGCTAGCCGCCCGGCGAGCGCAGGTCGCCGGCGGCTCGGCGCGCCGCGCGACAAGGAGTTCGCACGGAAACTGAGCGATGAAATGCGAGGGCGGCTGTTCGGTCCCCGTCGCCTATGCACATCGGTTCAGGCGGCAGGCCGCATGGAACCATTCCACCGGGGCACGACGAAGTCGAACCATGACAAAGCAGCGTGGGGGAAATCTTCCGGAGACGACGTCGCGACCCGGTGAGGCGGCACTAATCCTCTCAGCCATTCTGGTCGATAGCGTGCGGCGAAGGCTGCTGGGCACCGCCGCTCGGACGCCCGCCGGTGTGGTCGGCCCAAACCCATACAGCAACCGCCACGATCACCAGGATGATGATCAATGCAATGATACGAGGCATCGGCGCGCGGGCTCTAGCCGCCTGGCTTGTTAACGATCGGGTCGGAGCCGACGCCAACCACCGGATCGGGGGCAACCGGGCCGCGTTCGGCTTCCGAGCCCTCCGACTCGATCTCCTGGACGGCCTGATCCCAATGTTCCTGCAGGCGTTCCTCGGGGCGGCCTTCGCGCTCCCAGATCTCATGGGCGCGTTGTCTGATGCGTGCTTCCCTGTCCATGCGGACCTCCTCTCGCGCTTGGCTGGCGCTGAAAAGACTTAATCGGCCGACGAGAGGTTTGTTCCATCAAGACTTCATCGGACCACGCCGCGTTGGAACGCCGCCCTTTTCGAAATGTTATCTTTCATTCAACAGGAGATCGTCATGAAGGACAGCCAGAACCGCCGCGAGACAGGCGCCAGGAAATATCCTCCTAACACCGATCCGGATCCAAGCGACCAGTTCTTCCAGGACGCCGCGAGCAACGAAAAACCCCATGTCGGTCCAGGTCTCAGCCGCAAGCAAGGCGAGGTCGAGGACAAAACCCATCAGTCCGAGGGCCGCAATCCGCCCCGTCGGACACCAAGCCCGGCGACGGAAAAGAGTTCAGGCGCAGGCCCGGCCGTCGCGGAGCGCTCCAAGGACGCAAAGGCGCCCCGGAGCGGCCGTCAGCCTGGCGCCTATGTGAAGGAATGAGCCGGACCGGGCACGCCGTGGAACATAGCTTTGACTTCCAGGTTCGGTAGCAACCGCCGCCGGCGACTTCCGCATGCCGGCGGCGGATTGTGAGGCCCCGGGCCCTATCCGGGGCCGCCGCAGACACGGCGGACCGGCGATGGACAGAACAGCCCCAGGCAGACGCCTCCAAAAGCGGACAGCCGCGGTGGCCTGCCGATCAACCAAGCAGCGCCGATCGAAGGCCTGGCTGGTTTTGCCGGCAAGTATCGTGGCAAGTTTCCTTTGCGTCCCGGCATTGGCGCACCAGGCGCCGGCAGGCTGGCAGTACGATCCTTCCTGCTGCGCCGGGGTGGATTGCTACCAGGCGCCGCCTTCGGACGTGAAGGAGACGAAATACGGCTATCAGCTCTCGACAGGAGAGCTGATCCCCTACAGCGATCACCGCATCAAGCGATCGCATGACGGATATTTTCACGAGTGCAAGCCTGGGGGCGACATCCAATCCCAGCACTCCTTCTGCCTTTATGTTCCGGACCGCGGGATGTAGGCCGGGCGGCTCGACCGCAAGATCGCCAAGGAAGAAGGCTCGTCCCTGAAAGGCGGGCCTTCTTCGTGCGCAAGGGAGGCAGGCTGACAAGCCTACTTGTTGCAGTTCTGCACGTTGGATGTGGTGTTGCCGCTGGCAGTGTTGTTGTCGTTGTCGTTGCCGGCCGCGTCCTTGCACCGGTCGCTGCCTCCGTTGGGATTGGCTGTCGTGTTCGTGCTGTTTGTGGCGTTCGGATCGATCGTGCCGCCATTGCCGTTGTTGTTCATGCCATTGGTCCCGGTGGTAGCCCCCGTGGTGCCTGTCGTGGCGCCGGTTCCGGTTCCGCTGGATTGCGCCATCGCAGACGAGGCCAGCACGATTGCGACAGCCGAAGCTGAGAAAAGTCTAATCATGGGGAGTCTCCTATGTTATCGCCTGATTGCGATATGATTCAAACAAGAGACTTCTGCCGATGTTCCAGCCGGGCTATGCACAAATTATACTTTGTTGTTACGGTGTTCCAGGCATAGCAACGTAAGAACGATTATTTGTTTGTACGGATTTTCTGCCTCGGGTTTATTCCGCCGGCGGCGTTGGTGTCGTTCTCGACGTCCACTTCGACCGTGTTCTCGCCATGCTCCAGTTCATCGCCCTCCTTGATAGTGCCCTTGGAGGTGCCGATGCCAGGATCGTTCGCCATATCCGCGTCGCTCGGTTTTTTCGATTTCGGGTGCTGGTTTCCACTCATGACCATTCCTCGCTCTTGTCATTCCGAACGGGAAGCGGCGTCGGATGTTCCGCCGTCAGACTCCGAACGGATAGGTTTCGGGCATGCCTCCCGCCGCGTGCTCGGGGCCAAGAGGCGTGACGGCCCTGGTTTCATCGAACCAGACGAAGGCGTCGAACTGCCGCGCCAGCGAAGCGTCGGCATAATGGCTGTGCAGTTCGGTTTCCGGCCGGTAGATCACGCCGATGAAGCGTTCCAGGCGACGCTCCGTCAGCCGGTCGCGCAGCTTCGGATCGCGTCCGAGGTCAAGCAGGAACCGCTCTATGCCCGCGTCGTGGCATAGCCGCTCGTAGCTGTCCTCGCGCGAAGGCCGCACCGACTTGATTTCCATCTCGCCGTCCCAGTCTGTCGCTGCGGCGACAGTGCCTGCATGCGTGCCGAAACCGATGAGCGCCGCGGCATCGCCGAACCGCTGCCGGCAGAGTTGGCCGATATTCACTTCCTCGCGCGAGATTCCCATTTCGGTGTAACGGGCGTCGCCGATATGGGAATTGTGCGCCCACACCACGGCTTTGGCGTTCGGTCCCCGCGCGCCGAGAATACGTTCCAGCGTTTCGAACATATGCGTGTCGCGCAGGTTCCAGGATTGCGATCCGCCATAGTACATGGTGCGGTAATAACGCTCGGCGGAGGCAATGAGCCTGGCGTTCTGCGCGGCGTCGAAAAGTTCGTCGCCGTCCTGGCCAGCATGATCGAGTTGCCTCGCCAGCATGTCGCGGCACTGTTCGAGGGCCGCTTTCTCGCATTCGCGATAGCCCTTGGTCAGCGCGGCCCGGGCATAGGTAGACGGTTCGGTCTGCCACGGCGTCAGGCAGCCATAGCGTTCCCGCGCAACCCTTGCCGCTTCCGGGTCGACGCGGTCGAGATACTCCAAGACGGCGGCGATCGAGCCGCGCATGTTGTAGATATCGAGGCCATAGAAGCCTGCTTGCGGCTGGAGTGCCTTGACCTTGTCATTGTGCTCGCGCAGCCATTCCACGAATGCCGCGACGTCGGTGTTGCGCCACATCCAGGTCGGAAAGCGCTGGAACGGCCGATCGGCGCCGGGCGAGGGGCCGCGGCCGCGGACATAGCGGTCGATCGCGGCGGCATCGGGCCAATCGGCCTCGACCGCGACGACGGTGAAGCCGTGTCTCTCGATCAGCCTTTTGGTGATCGCAGCGCGCGCCCGGTAAAATTCGGACGTGCCATGGCTGGCCTCGCCAAGCAGGACGATCCGCCGGTCCGCAAACCGGTCGAACGCTTCGGCGAAGCCGGGGTCGTCGACGTCCAAAAGCGGCTCGGCTGCCGCCGCGATCATCTCCGGCAGGCTGCGCGGGCGGGCAAGCGGCATCGTGCGGGCAATCCCTGGCCGGCTTTCCTCCCGCCAGCCCTGTTCGCCGATCAACGGGACGAAGCGCACCCCGCCGAAATCCTCCTCGCTGTAAGTCGATGCGCCGGTGCGGGTTACCTTGAGCAGCCGCTGCTCGTCGGGATCGTCGCCGACCGGGATTATCAGCCTGCCGCCGACATCGAGCTGCTGCTGCAAAGCCAGCGGCGCGCCCGGCCCGCTCGCCGCCACCACGATGGCGTCGAAGGGCGCCGCTTCCGGCCAGCCTCTGGTGCCGTCGCCGGTCCGAACTTCGATGTTGCCGTAGCCTAGTTTTTGAAAGCGCCGCCGTGCTGTTTCGGCCAGCGCCGCATGGCGCTCGATCGTGTAGACATGGTCGACCACGCGGCTCATGACGGCGGCGGCGTAGCCTGATCCCGTGCCGACTTCGAGGACCTGATCGCCCGGACCGATCTCCGCCATTTCCAGCATGAGGGCGACGATGTAGGGCTGCGATATGGTCTGCCCCCCAGCGATCGGCAACGGTCCGTCTTCATAGGCGAATTCCTCGTAGCCAGGATCTACGAAGGCTTCGCGCGGAACCTCCCGCATCGCCGCCAATATCTCCCCATCATGGATGCCGCGGCGGCTGAGATGCACATCGACCATCCGACGGCGCTCGCGGGAAAGATCGAGCATCAGAATTTCCTCCTATTCGCCTGCCTCCATCATCGTCTTGGCCGGCTGCCGGGCGACGTTTTCCTCGATCAGGTCGCGGTTCGGAGTCTGGGGCAGCGCCTTGCGGAAGTTCTTGGCATAGTCCCGCGGCATCTTCGGCGGCATCATCGGCTCATAGGCGTCTACCAGCGCTTCGATGATCACCGGCCCGCTGGCGGCGAAGGCCTGGTCAAGCACGCGCTCGACATCGTCTGCCCGCTCGATGCTGAAGCCTTTTCCGCCCATCGCCTCCGCAGCCTTGGCAAAATCGATCGGCTGCAATTCGCAGCCGAATTGCGGATTGCCGAGAAACATCATCTGCTCCCAGGCGATCTGGTTCAGCATGTTGTTCTTGATGACCAGGAGCTTCAGCGGAATGCCGTAGCGCACTGCCGTGGAAAATTCGCCGAGCTGCATGGCGAGCCCGCCATCGCCGACGATCGCCGCGACCGGACGGCCGGGAAAGGCAATGCCCGCGGCGATGGCATAGCTCAAACCGCAGGACATGGAGGCAAGCGCGCCCGAAACGCCGAACGCTTGCCCTACGCCAAGATCGACATGGCGCGCGGCCAGTTCCGTGTTCTGACCGGAATCGGCCGCCAGTATCGTGTTTTCGGCGAGGCGTTCGCCGAAGGCGCGCGCGACGCGCTGCGGCTTGAGCGGATGCGCCGAGCTGTCTTCGGATTGGTGCATCATCTCGCGCCATTTTTGCATCGAGTTTTGCGCCGTCCCCAGGAATTCGCCATCGCGCTTTTGCTCCAGCCGCTTGTTGAGGGCGCGCAAGGTCTCCGCCGCGTCACCGACCAGGCCGGCCTCGACCGGGAAGCGCAAGCCGATGCGCTGCGCGTCGCAGTCGATCTGGACGCCACGCGCCTTGCCCGGCTGCGGATAATATTCGATGTAGGGGAAGGTCGAGCCGACAATGAGGACGGCATCGCAGGTTTCCATCGCCTGCTGCGAGGGCAAGGTGCCCAGAATGCCGATGCCGCCGGTGGTATAGGGATGATCGTCCGGCAGCACCGCCTTGCCGAGCAGCGCCTTGACGATCGGCGCCTTCAGCAGCCTCGCCGTGTCTTGGAGTTCGGCCGCTGCGCCGATGGCTCCGCGTCCCGCCAGGATCGCCACGCGCCGCGCGTCGTTGAGGATTGCTGCGGCCTTGTCCAACTCCGCATCCTCGGCGAGGCAGTGAGGAGCGAACATGTCCTGCGGCGTGTGCGCCGGCCGGTTGCGCTTGGAGCGCTTGGCCGCGTCGGCCGGCTGTTCCTGGATATCGCTGGCTATCGAAAGATGAGCTACGCCCTTGCGGGCGAGCGCCGTGCGGCAGGCAAGGCTCGCCACGTTCTCCATATGCGCTGCATCCGAAACCTGGACGTTATAGACGCTCACATCGTTGAAGACGCGCGTCAGATCGACGTCCTGCTGCGTGAATGTCTCGATGAGATCGTGGAACTGCATGCCGGTGATCGCCAACACCGGGGCCTGATCGAGCTTGGCATCATAAAGGCCGGTCAGAAGGTGGGTGCCGCCGGGTCCGGACGTTGCGAGGCATACGCCGAGCCTGCCTGTCCATTTCGCGTAGGCGCAGGCCATGAAAGCGGCCGACTCCTCGTGCCGCACTTGAACGAAAGAAATTTTGTCCTGGTTTTTGCGCAGCGCCTCCATGACGCCGTTGATGCCGTCGCCGGGGAGCCCGAACACGACTTCGACGTTCCAGGCAATCAAGGTGTCGACGAGGATTTCGGCTGCATTGGGCATTGCGAGGCTCCGCTGTTGGTTTCCGAACCATCAGGATTGCGGTTGGTTCCCTCGTTGGCGGCCGCAACAAACCAAAGCGCCCAGAATGCGCTCAACCGCCGAAAGCCCCTCGATGCAAAGCGCCAGTACAGCTGTGATGAAGAAACCCCGCAGCGCCCGATAGGAAGACGCGACGGAGGCCGGCAATTCGCACGGGCCGAGGCGGTATCCCGGCCGGCCATGGCGAAGGAACGGGATTTGGCGGCGGCGAGGGAACGCCTGGCGGCTCTTCGGGTTGAGGAAGATCGGCGGCACAGGCGGGCGTGCCGTTCCGGATCAGAAATGTCGGGTGCGGTCATCGTAATTCTCTCAGACATCAATCGCCGTGCATCCAGTGAGGGGGATAACGGCCGGCAAAACGTCGGAAGGAGCGAGGCCATGAGCAGCAGGTCACCGCAGTTCGCAATGATGGATCGATACTGGCGGGCGGCGAATTACGTTTCGGTCGGTCAGATCTACCTGATGGACAACCCGCTGCTTAGAGAACCTCTGCGCGCCGAGCACGTGAAACCGAGATTGCTCGGACACTGGGGAACGACCCCTGGCCTGAACTTCATCTACGTGCATTTGAACCGGCTGATCAGAGAGCGTGACCTTGACATGCTCTTCATCTGCGGTCCTGGTCATGGCGGCCCGGCCATGGTTGCCAATACATGGCTGGAAGGGACCTACAGCGAGATCTATCCCGATATCGGTCGCGATAGCGAAGGCATGAAGGAACTGTTCAAACAGTTCTCTTTCCCGGGCGGCGTGCCAAGCCATGCCGCGCCGGAGACGCCCGGCTCGATCCACGAGGGCGGCGAACTCGGCTATGCTCTGGTCCATGGCTTCGGCGCGGCGTTCGACAACCCGGATCTGGTGGTCGCATGCGTCGTGGGGGATGGCGAAGCCGAGACCGGGCCTCTGGCAGCCACCTGGCACTCCAGCAAATTCCTGAATCCCCGGACCGACGGTGCGGTCCTGCCGATCCTGCATCTCAACGGCTACAAGATCGCGAATCCGACATTGATGGGGCGAATGAATGACGATGATCTGAGAAGTCTTTTCATCGGGTACGGATATGAGCCGTTTTTCGTCGAGGGCAGCGATCCGGAGCCCATGCATGCGCTCATGGCCGCGACACTGGACCAGGTCATGGAGCGCATCCGCGATATCCAGACAACTGCCCGGACAACGACAGGAAGCACCGGGCTGCCGCGCTGGCCGATGATCGTGCTTCGGAGTCCGAAGGGTTGGACCGGGCCGAAGGAGGTCGATGGCAAAAAGGTAGAAGGTTTCTGGCGCGCGCATCAGGTTCCGGTCTCGAATGCTCGCGATGACGATGCGCATCGCCAAATCCTCGAGGAATGGATGCGCAGCTACGGGCCGGACGAACTGTTCGACACGGAAGGCCGCCTCCTGCCGGAGATCGCCGCGCTAGCGCCCGAAGGAACCAAACGCATGGGCGCATCGCCCTATGCCAATGGCGGGCTGCTCAAGAAGGACCTTGCCCTACCCGATTGGAAGAGCTTCGCTGTCGATGTGCCGGCGCCTGGCGGGCGGACGGCGGAAGGCACTCACATCCTGGGGGCTTACCTGCGCGACGTCGTTAGGTTGAACGCCGCCTCGCGTAATTTTCGATTGATGGGTCCAGATGAGACGTCATCGAACCGGCTCGACGCTGTTTTCGAGGCTACGGATCGCGTCTGGATGGAAGGCATCGAGCCCTATGACGTCCATCTCGCCCCTGAAGGGCGGGTGATGGAAGTGCTTTCCGAGCACCTGTGCCAAGGCTGGCTGGAAGGCTATCTGCTGACAGGCAGGCACGGCCTGTTCTCCTGCTACGAAGCCTTCATCCATATCGTCGATTCCATGGTCAACCAGCACGCCAAATGGCTGAAGACCTCGGCGGAACTTTCCTGGCGCGAACCGATCGCGTCGCTCAACTATCTGCTGACTTCACATGTCTGGCGTCAGGATCACAATGGCTTCAGCCACCAGGATCCGGGCTTTTCGGATTTCGTGGCGAACAAGAAGGCCGATACCGTGCGGCTGTATTTTCCACCGGATGCCAATACGCTGCTATGGGTCGCCGACCATTGCCTGCGCACATGGAACCGCATCAACGTCATCACCGCCGGCAAGCAGCCAGCTCCTCAGTGGCTGACGGCGCAAGAGGCGGAAGGCCACTGCAAGGCCGGTGCAGGCATATGGGAATGGGCGTCGACCTGTCCTGCCGATGAGGAGCCCGACCTGGTTATGGCTTGCGCCGGTGACGTGCCCACCATGGAGACGCTTGCCGCCGTCGATCTTCTTGTCGCCGATTCGCCTGGACTGCGGATCAGAGTCGTCAACGTGGTGGATCTGATGACGCTGCAAGCCCGCAGCGAACATCCGCATGGCTTTTCCGACGAGACGTTCGATGCGCTGTTCACAAAGGATAGGCCGGTAATCTTCGCCTATCATGGATATCCCTATCTCATTCACAGGCTGACTTACCGGCGCGCCAACCACGACAATATCCATGTCCACGGTTTTCGCGAGGAAGGCACGACGACCACGCCTTTCGACATGGCGGTGATGAACCAGATCGATCGGTTCCATCTTACTTTGGCGGCGTTGCGCTGGCTTCCGCAACTGTCCCAGCGCTCCGCTCAGTTCTCGGCCACCCTTAAGAAGAAGCTCGAGGAACATAAGGCCTATGTGTACGAGCACGGCGAGGATATGCCGGAAATCCGCAACTGGACGTGGCGGCGCGAAGCGGGCGGGGCCGGCGTCCGATGAACGAGGCAATCCTGGCGCTGAACGCTGGTTCATCCAGCCTCAAGTTTGGGGTCTACGACATCGGCTGCCCAGGCGAGCCGCGTCCGGCGGCGCGCGGATCAGTGGAGATGGGTCTCCCGGCACACATCAAGGCAGAGGCGGAAAAGGGGAAGCCCCTGGTCGATCGCGCCTTGCCGAACGGCAGCCTGGAGGATGTCATTGAGGCAGTGCTGACTTGGATCGAAACGGAATCCGGCGAGCGCCGCGTCACTGCCTGCGGCCATCGTATCGTCCACGGCGGAACGTTGTTTTTCGATCCCATCGTGTTAACGCCTGAGCAGATAGACGCCATCGATGCGCTCTCGCCGCTCTCGCCGCTGCATCAGCCTCGCAGCATTAACCCGATCCGCGCCATCGCGAGAATGAGGCCGCGGCTTCGACAAATCGGATGTTTCGATACTGCCTTCCACCGCACGATCAGGCCGCCGGCGAGCCGCTTCGCCCTGCCGAGAGCCTATGAAAGGAAAGGCATTCGCCGCTATGGTTTCCATGGCCTCTCCTACGAATCCATCGCAAGCCGGCTTCAGGCAGAGGGAAAATCTGACCGACGTACGATCGTCGCCCATCTCGGCAATGGGGCCAGCCTGTGCGCCATGCGAAACGGCGCCAGCGTCGACACGACCATGGGCTTTTCTACGCTGGACGGATTGGTCATGGGGACGCGTTGCGGAGCACTTGATCCGGGCGTGCTGCTCTACCTATTGCAACACGAGGGTATGGCGCCGCACGAACTTCAGCACCTCCTTTACGAGAAATCCGGTCTGCTCGGCATTTCGGAAATGTCCGCAGACATGCGCGAGTTGGAGGCGAGTGCCGATCCGAAGGCCCGCGAAGCCTTTGAGCTTTTCGTCTTCCGTGCGACCCGAGAGATCGCCGCGCTTGCCAACACATTGGGCGGCCTCGACTGCCTCGTCTTTACAGCAGGAATTGGCGAACATTCCGGCGCTGTCCGAAAGGCTATCTGCGGCAGGCTCGACTGGCTGGGCGTCGCGATCGACGATGATGCAAATCTACGCCACGCGCCAACAATCAGCACACCCGCCAGCACTGTCGAGATCAGGGTTGTGCCGACCGACGAGGAGAGCGTCATTGCGCGACACGTGCTTAAGGCAACCAGTGAGATCTAGCCGCGCATGCTCCAAGCGGTGACGACGCCATCGTCCGTTTGGCAATCGCTTTGATTGGCTGCCCGGAAGCGTCCACATCAACAGGGGCGCCAGGGTCTGCTTCCGTGACCCGGATATTGCCGTCCGAAATGCGCCTCATAGCGTTCGGAGTAGATCCATCCTTACGAAAAGCGACTTTCGACCTCTGGCGTCTAAGCCTTTCATCTGGCCAGCAGACGAGTCAACAAAGCCGAAGCCTGTGTGCCGGGCATGCCGAGATCGCGAATGCTGCTCATATGATTTGCGCCCGCTAAGCTTGAGCGCGAAACGGCCAGTCCTTGCCGTTCCAGGTGCTCGGCAAACGCTGCAGCTTGACCATGGAAAGGGGGTGTCTCGTCGCTTCCGACCGCGATCTCGACCGCCACCGGAATATCGAAACGATGGCCGATCGGCGAAAAGCCGGCCACTTCTTCGTCGGTGAGCGCGATCTCACCAGCAAGGAAGGAGCTTTGCAACGGCTTCAGGTCATAAAGCCCGCCAAGCAGCATTGCTCCCTTGATGCCGGACGGCCGGCTGCCATCGTTGAAGAGCATGGTAGCAAGGTGCGCCCCCGCTGAATGTCCGCTGATTGTGAGTTGCCCGGGATCGCCGCCAAAATTTGCGATCCTCTCACCTACCCACCGTCTTGCCCGGCGAACCTGATCCACGATTGCAGCCATCCTGACGGCAGGCATCAACGCATAGCCAACGATAGCCGCGATGGCTCCTGCGCTTGTGACGGTCTCGGCGACATAAGAATAGTCGCTCTTGGAAAACATGCGCCAATAGCCGCCGTGGATGAACATGTGCACCGGCAGCCGATCGCGCCTCCCTTCCGGGAAGAACAAGTCCAGGGTTTCGGCGCGGCTCGGTCCGTAGGCGACATCGGCGACCATCGGGATCCTCGCCCTGGTCTCCGCGCTTCTGCGAACAATCTCGGCGACGATCTCGTCAAACTCGACGACGTGATCACGGGTGCGGAACGGGTCTTTCGCCATTTGTCTGCTCACATCGTCACGGCGATGTACTTCGCCTCCATGAACTCGGCTATGCCGTGCTTCTGGCCGCCTTCTCGCCCCAACCCGCTCTGCTTGACGCCGCCGAATGGCGCGGCCGGATCCGACATGAGGCCGCGATTGAGCGCGATCATGCCGGACTCGATCTTCGATGCCACGCGCATGCCTTTTGCAAGATCACGTGTGTAGATATAGGCGGCGAGGCCGTATTCGGTATCGTTCGCTTTTGCGATGACCTCCGCCTCACCTTCGAAGCGGCTGATCGGTGCCACGGGACCAAATATCTCCTCATGCGCCATGAGCGCGTCGGCAGGCACATCGCAGAGCACGGTCGGCGGATAGAAGTAGCCTCGGCCTTCAGAAATCGCGCCGCCGCACAGAACTTTCGCGCCGCGGGCAATCGCGTCTTGGACGAGCCGGTCGATCTTGTCCACGGCCTTCCTTGTGATCATCGGACCACACTCGGTGTCGGATTCGGTGCCCGGGCCGACATTGAGCGCCGCCATGCGCTCGCGCAGTCCTTCCGCAAAAGCGTCGTGGATGCCGGCCTGCACGTAGAGCCGATTGGCAGCCGTGCAAGCCTCACCCGCGTTGCGCATCTTGGCGATCATCGCGCCGTCAAGAGCCGCCTCCAGGTCGGCGTCATCGAAGACGATGAATGGAGCATTGCCGCCAAGCTCCATCGAGCAGGAGATGACATGTTTGGCCGCTTCGGCAAGAAGCACCCGGCCGACGCCGGTTGAACCGGTGAAGGATAGCTTGCGCGCGCGAGGATCGGCCAGCATGGCCGATGTTACCGGGCCTGGATTCGAGGTGGTGATGACGTTGACGACGCCGGGCGGCACTCCGGCTTCCTCGTAGAGCGCGGCAAGCGCGTAAGCCGTCAGAGGCGTCTCGCTGGCCGGCTTGAGGATCACGGTGCAGCCGGCTGCGAGGGCGGGAGCGATCTTACGCGTGGCCATGGCCGCGGGAAAATTCCAGGGCGTTATAAGCACGCAGATGCCGATGGGCTGGTAGTCGACGACAATCCGGTTGGTGCCCGATGGCGACAGGCCGAATTCGCCGCTGATGCGCACCGCCTCCTCAGCGTTCCAGCGGAAGAACTCGGCCGCATAGGCGACTTCGCCGCGCGCGTCCCGCAGGGCCTTGCCATTCTCCAGGGCGATCAGCGCAGCCAGCGTCTCTGCCCGTTCGGTCATCAGCTCGAAGCAACGCCGCAGGATCTCGGATCGCCTGCGCGGCGGCGTCTCGCGCCAACCCGATGCTGCCGCCGCAGCCGCATCGACCGCGGCCCCGGCGTCGGCCAGCGTCGCATCGGGGACGGCGGCGATTACTGCTTCCGTCGAGGGATCGACCACTTCTATGACGCGGCCGTCGGATGACGAGCGCCACTTACCGCCGATGTAAAGACCGTGCGAAAAGGTGGTGTAGTCGGACATGTCGGAATCTTGGTCAAATGAGTCTGGAGAGATGTTCATAGTTTCGAATTCCTCCGTCACATCGCGTTGGCGGCCATGTCGCCCTCATACGCGGCTCGGATCAAGTTTCGCATCGCCGCGATGTCGAATGGACGGGGATTGTTCTTGATCAACCTGTCTATTCCGAGCGCCTGCTCGGCCGTCCAGTCGATCTTATCCGCAGGAAGGCCGAGTTCGGACAATGTCCGTGTGATGCCTATCGCGGCGAACAGCCGGGCGATTTCATCGATGGTCGCCTCCGCCAGGGCGGCGGCATTGCCGTTGTGGCCGGCCAAACCGAGGGCTGAGCCGATCTCGGCTATCTCCGCTGTCGCGGCGGCAAGGTTATAGCGCATGACGTAAGGAAGCATTGTGGCGACGCCCAACCCGTGCGGCGTGTGGGTGAGCGCGCCGACCGGATACTGCACGGCGTGGGCAGCAGCCGTTCCCGCGGTGCCGAAGGCGCAGCCGGCGGCCAACGCCCCCATCATGACATCCGCGCGTGCGTCCTCGTTGGAACCATCGCGGCAGGCTGCTTCGAGGCTGCGGCCGAGGAGTCTGATCGCCAGCAGTGCGAAATGGTCGGTCATCGCGCTTTTGCCGATGAACACATGTCTTTGCGGCAGGTCGGGGTCGGTGCCTCGCTTGGCGGCAGTGAAGGCTTCGATCGCATGTGTGAGTGCGTCGGCGCCGGCAATGGCTGTCAATGATGGGGGACAACTCGCTGTCAGGTCCGGGTCGCACAGCGCAACCGCGGCGATGAGATGCGGGCTGGAGATGCCGACCTTGAGTGTCCGCTCCGGATCGGAGATCACCGCGACGGGAGTGACTTCGGAGCCGGTGCCGGCCGTGGTCGGCACTGCGATAAGGGGAAGGGCAGGGCCCGGCACCTTGAACTCTCCATAGTAGTCCTGGAGCTTGCCGCCATAGCTGATGAGCAGCCCGGCGCATTTTGCCATATCGAGGCAACTGCCGCCGCCGATGCCGATCACCATGTCCGGCCTGAACCCCTTCGCCTCTGCGATACAGGCGCCCACGCTGTCGCGCGGCACATCAGGCAAGGTGCGGTCGTAGACGAGCGTGTCGATCCGGGCAGCTTTTAACCCATCGAGCATCTCGATGAACTCGGACGTTCCGGCGAGCCGTTCGTCGGTGCAGATGAATGCACGCCGGCCATATCGGCCGGCAATGGCAGGCAGCGCATGGCGCTGACCTTTGCCGAAGAGAATTTCGCGGGGCAGGCGCGCGGCTGCAAAAAGGGTCATGGACCGAGATCTTTCGAAAGAGACTGATGGAACAGCGTCGTGTTCATCGGTGGGGCCTTGAGTTCTGAGACCGGGGCTTTGTCGGCTTTCCTGCCAGCGTCGTTGAATGCGGGCGATAGGGGTTCCTAGCCCGCACCTTCACATCTCACATCCTCTATAAAATCGTATAGGATATCCTATTGAATTGGCCGGAGCATCATGTTAGGGCTTACTCCTGTCAAGAGGTAACAGATGGAAAATCCCGACCTGACGGTTGAAGCTGAAGCTCGCCCAAGCGGCCGCATCCAGCGCGCCAACAGCTTGGCGGGCGATGTTTACGAAGCAATCTTCGCGCAATTGATGTCGCTGAAGATTCCGCCAGGATCGCGCATTACCGTCGATAATCTTGTCAGGGAATTCGACGTTTCACACACGCCTATCCGCGAAGCGCTCGGGCGGTTGGAAGGCGAAGGCCTGGTGGTAAAGACCCATTTGATCGGCTATCGCGCGGCCCCGCAGATCACTCGGCGCCGGTTCGACGAGCTCTACGAACTGCGTCTCCTGCTTGAGCCCGCCGCTGCGGCAAAGGCCACGGCAACGCTCGACGAGGAGCGCCTCACGGCGTTGCGGGAAGCGGCAGGCGTGATGGCCCGGCGGGTGGGGAAGGACGAGCGTCTGCGGTATTCCAACTTCGCGCGGCAGGATGCGATCTTTCACGACAAGATCATGGAATTCGCGCAGAACGAGCTCATTCGCGAGACGCTGAACCATCAGCATACCCACTTCCATATCTTCCGCCTGATGTACCATTCGCGGGTCACTGAAGAAGCGTTGGATGAGCACGAGGCGATTCTCGCCGCGTTCGCTGCAGGCGACGCGAGCGGCGCCGCGGATGCGATGCGCGTTCACATCGAGAATTCGCGGGACCGGCTCCTGCCTGCCTTCGAGTGACAGGTTCCTATGGCCATCGCCGCCCCCAATCAAAGAGGACAAATCATGCCAGCCAAAAAAATCCTGATGCTGACCGGTGAGTTCACCGAGGAATACGAAATTTTCGTCTATCAACAGGCCATGGAGGCGGTCGGCCACACGGTTCATGTGGTCTGCCCCGACAAGAAGGCCGGCGACGTGATCAAGACGTCATTGCACGACTTCGAGGGCGACCAGACCTATACCGAGAAGCTTGGCCATTATGCGTTGATCAACAAGACATTTTCCGATGCGGAAAGGCAGCTTGATCAGTACGACGCCGTCTATTGCGCCGGCGGCCGCGGACCGGAATATATCCGCACGGACAAGCGCGTTCAGGCAATGGTGCGCCATTTCCATGAAACCAAGAAGCCGATCTTCACAATCTGCCACGGCGTGCAGATTCTGATCGCGGTCGACGGCGTCGTGCGCGGCAAGAAGGTCGGAGCTTTGGCGGCCTGCGAGCCAGAAGTGACGCTCGCCGGCGGCACTTACATCGACCTGTCGCCAACCGAAGCCTATGTCGATGGCACGATGGTTTCGGCCAAAGGCTGGACCGCGCTCGCGGCCTTCATCCGGGAATGCCTGAAAGTGCTCGGCACGGAAATCCGGCACGGCTAGAATTTGGCGGCGCGCAGAAAATACTTGGAGCGGAAGGCGGCCGAAATGAAGCCGCATCGCTCCAAGTACACAATGGCTGCCATCTTTCGCCGGCCCGCTAACGCCTTGTTTTGCGCCACTCCTCGTACTCTCCGCGGGCGTCGTCGTGCAGCGGGTAGTAGCGTTGCAGCGGAGCGCCCTGCATGAGCTTCTCCCGTGAAAATTCTTCCCAGTCGTGATGCTTCTGTGCCTCTTCGATGACCTTGGGGGCCATTGCGACGGGAACCACCACCGCCCCGTCGTCGTCGGCGACGATGATGTCGCCAGGGATCACCGTGACGCCGCCGCAGGCAATCGGGACGTTGACGGCATTGGGGTAGATGCTGGTCTGCACATGATAGTTTGGCGTCCAGCCGCGCAGCCATAGCGGCAGATCGAGCTTTTCGACGTTGGGCCGGTCGCGCATGCATCCATCGATGACGATGCCCGCGCCGCCTCTGCCCTTGAAATAGGTCGACATCATATCGCCGAAGACGCCCGAGCTCATGTCGCCGCGGGCGTCGACCACGACCACGTCGCCCTCCTGCGCGTGATAGAGCACATGCCGGTGCAGTTGCGTTTCCGGATCGGTATATTCTCCCTCGTCGAACAGGTCCGGCCGCTGCGGCAGGAACTGCAGCGTCAGCGCCGGTCCGACGATCGATTTGCCGTGGTTCTGCGCCACCGGGCCGACCATGTGAGGCTTGCGGAAGCCCATGTGGCCGAGCGTGCCGGCAACTGTGGCGGCGCCAATCTCCCTCAAGGCGTCGATCAGGTCCTTGGGCGGCCGCGTGATGTCAGGCGTATGCGTCATTGTCGGACTCCGGTTGGAATTGAACTACCAATTGGTGACGGAACCGTCGCGGCGCTTGAGGTGAGGCGCTTCCCAGAAACGGAAACTCTGCGCTTTGATCGCCTCCTCGTTGACCTCGACGCCCAGCCCCGGCAGATCGCTGACCGGATAATGGGGGCCGTCGAGCCTTGGCTGTATGGGGAAAAACTCGGAACTGTCGAAGCCCAGCTTTCGTTCGGGCGCCCTGGTTTCGAGCCAGGCGAAGTTGGGCACCGCAGCGGCGAGATGCACGGTCGCGGCGGTGCACACCGGACCGAGGGGATTGTGCGGCATCAGATCCACATAATGCGCCTCGCTCCAGCCGGCGACCTTCATCGCCTCGGTAAGCCCGCCGACATTGCACACATCGAGCCGATTGAATTGGTGGATGCCGCGCTCGATGTAGGGCAGGAACTGCCATTTGCTGGCAAATTCCTCGCCGATGGCGAAGGGGACATCGGTCATCCTGCGCAGGGACTCGTAGGCTTCCGGCGTCTCGTCCCGAATCGGCTCCTCGAGGAAATCAAGCACGCCGCGACCGAGCTTGTTGCAAAAGCTCGCCGCCTCTGCGACCGACAGCCGGTGATGGTAGTCGATGCCGAGCACCACGTCCTCGCCCAGCGCCTCGCGCGCCTTGTTCAGTATGCTCGCCGTAGCGCCGATCGACTCGCGCGGCTCGAATATGTCCTTGCTGCTTTGCCCGACGGGGAAGAAGCGGATCGCCTGCCAACCTTGGGCGCGCAGTTCTCGGGCTCGTTCGATGGCGACATCCCCCTCGGCCTCGTCTCCGGTCGAGGCGAAGGTTGGGATACGGTCGCGTTGCTTGCCGCCGAGCAGGTCATAGACCGGTACTCCCAGCGCCTTGCCCTTGATGTCATGAAGGGCGATGTCGATGGCGGATATCGCCGCCTGCAGAACACGCCCGCCTTCGAAATACTGGCTGCGATAGGCTTCCTGCCAGATCCGCCCGATCTGCATCGGGTCGCGGCCGACGAGAAACTCGCGATAATGCTCGATCGCGCCGGTCACGGCCTTCTCGCGGCCGCTCAGGCCGCTCTCGCCCCAGCCGAAGATGCCCTGGTCGGTCTCGACCTTGACAAGCATCTGGTTGCGCGTTCCCACCCACGCCGGATAGGGCTTGATCGCGGTGATCCTCATCTTCGTAGTCATCCCCGCCCAGGTTCCACGCGTGCCCGCCCGCGTCAGCTGGCCCTGAGGGCCATTTCGGTTTCGCCGTCGAACAGGTGCATGCGCTCCTGGTCGAACTCGAGCCAGATCTGCTCGTCAGGCGCGACGGCGATGTTGGGCGAAACGCTGATATTGACGATGGCGCCGGAGAGGAAAGCCTGCACGAAGGTGACGTCCCCGGTCGGTTCCACCGTATAGGCCTTGGCCGGAATGGCGCCGGGGACCGCGTTCTTGTGCAGCTTGATCGTCGAATGGCGTGCGCCGAGCACGATCTTCCTGGAGGTGGCTCCTTGGATCTTGCGCGCGTTGGCTTGCGACAGCGCGAGGGTCCAGCCCTCCGCGCTGGTCAGGACCGCATCGCCGTTTGCGGTGGATGCTTCCAGCGGAATTAGGCTCATTGCCGGGCTGCCCACGAAGCTTGCGACGAACATGTTCACGGGGTGCGCGAAAACCTGCGCCGGCGAATCATATTGCTGCAGGTAGCCGCCGTTCATCACGGCCATCCTGTCCGCCATGGTGACGGCCTCCAGCTGGTCGTGCGTCACATAGATGATCGTCGCCTTCAGGTCCTGATGGAACCGCTTGATCTCGGACCGCATCTGCACGCGCAGCTTTGCGTCCAGATTGGAGAGCGGTTCGTCCATTAGGAACACGGCCGGATCCCGAACGAGGGCCCGGCCCAGCGCCACGCGCTGCTGTTGCCCGCCCGAAAGTTCGCGCGGCTTGCGCTCGAGCAGCTGCGTCATGTCGAGCACGCGCGCCGCTTCCCTGACCTTCCTGTCGATCTCGTCCCGGGGCAGCTTGCGCATCTGCAGCGGGAAGGCGAGGTTCATATAGACCGACTTCTGCGGATAGAGGGCGTAGTTCTGGAACACCATCGCGATGTCCCGATCCTTGGGGTCGAGGTCGTTGACCACCCGGTCGCCGATGACGATGTCGCCCGATGTGACGGTGGTCAGGCCTGCGACGAGGTTGAGCGTGGTTGTCTTGCCGCAGCCCGAAGGACCGACAAGCGCGACGAACTCGCCGTCATTGACCGTTAGCGACACCTCGTTGACGGCTTTGAAGCTGCCATAGGTCTTGACGAGATCTTTGAGGACCACGTGGGCCATCGGCAACTCCCTAGTGTTTGACCGCGCCTTCTGTCAGGGCGCGTACGAAGTAGCGTTGCAGGAGGAGGAACAGCACCACGACGGGCACGCTCATCATGAAGCTGGCGGCCATCAGGCCCGGAAAGTCGGTCGTGTTCTCCGAGAAGAAGCGCTGGATGCCGACAGGCAGTGTCAGCTGCTCGTTCTTGGAGAGGAAGGTGTAGGCGTAGATGTACTCGTTCCACGCGCCGATGAAGGAATAGATCGCGGTGGCGATGATTCCTGGCGCCGAGAGCGGCATCACGATCAAGATGAAGGCCTGGAACCGCGTCGCCCCGTCGATCCGCGCGGCCTGCTCGAGCTGCACCGGGATGTTGTCGTAAAAGCCCTTGAGCAGCCAGATCGCCAGCGGCAGCCCGAAGGTGAGGTAGGTGAGAACGAGCGATCCATGCGTGTTCACCAGCCCGATCGCGCGCATCAGGATGAAGAGCGGCACGAGAAAGATCACCGCCGGGAACATATTGCGCAGCAGCACGGCGAAGAACAGGAAGTTCCGGCCCGGGAAGGTGAAGCGCGAAAACGCATAGGCCGCGGGAACCGCCACGATCACCGAAAGGATCGTCGTGGCGGTCGAGACGAAAAGGCTGTTCCAGAAGAAGCGCAGGAAGTCCTGGCCGACGCTGTTTTGCGGATCGAGCAGTTTTTGGTAGCTGTCAAGGGTAGGCTGGTCGGGCCACCATTGCGGCGGAAGTTGCATTGCCGCGAAGCCGGACTTGATCGAGGTGAGCAGCATCCAGACCATCGGCAGCGCGGTGTAAAGCAGCATGAACACCAGGAAGATACGCCCGCCCCACCGCCATCCGTCGACGCGCACGCCGCGACGGGTCTGGCCTCGAGAGCTTGTCTCGGCAATCGTGCTCATGCGTTTGCCTCTCTCCGCTCGTTGCCGTTGAGCGCGCGGACATAGAAGTAGCCAAGCGTCATCAGGATCAGGAACAGGAGCACGGAGTAGGCCGCCGCCACCCCCCAGCGCTGCCGACCGAAGGCGAGCTCATAAATGTGAGTGATCCAGATATGCGATGCGTTCGACGGCCCGCCGCCGGTCATGATCCAGGGGATGATGAAGGAATTGAAGTTGGCGACCGCCAGAAGCAGGATCGTCACCGTCGAGACGTTTCTCAGATGCGGGAAGGTGACGTGCCAGAAGCGCTGCCACGCATTGGCGCCGTCGACTTTCGCGGCGCGCAGCAGCTGGTCGGGGACAGTCTGCAGGCCGGCCATCATCATGATCATGGCGAATGGAAACTCGCGCCAGATATTGACGACGATGAGGGAGGGCAGCACCGTGCTGACGCTGTCGATGAAATTGGGCGGCCGGTCGGCCAATCCGAGCTCGACCAGCACCGCGCCGATGATCCCGAAATCGGAATGGTAGATCCACTTCCAGATATAGGAGGCGGCGACCGCGCTGATGACCCAGGGGATGATCAGGATGGCGCGCAGGACACCGCGGCCGATGAAGTCGCGGTGCAGCGCCAGCGCGGTGGCGAATCCCAGGACAAAGGAGATGAAGGTGGAAGCAAATGTCCAGACCAGGGTGTTCAAGGTGACTTGCCAGAACACCTGACTTGTCAGGATGGCTGTGTAATTGTTGAAGCCGACGAAGATCTTGTCGCGGAGCTGCAGGCCAGGCGGCGTGTTGAAGAACGACAGCTCGATCGTGTAGTAGATCGGATAGGCGATGACGACGAGCATAACGGCGATCGCCGGAAGCACATACGCGTAATCGGCGCGATGCTGCCAGATCTTCCGCGGCAGCCCCGACCAGCCGGATTGCAATCTTAGGCGAGCCTCGGTCTTGCCGCTCACGATCGTCACTTTGGCGTGCCCTTGTTGTTCGGAACAACCGGCTGCGTCGTCGGCGCGGCCGGTGAGATCGCGGGTCAGGCTTCGGCTAGAGCCGGATGATTTCAGGTCGAATCGACCTGAAATCTGAATCCGTCTCGAAATCAGAGAGATAGAGCATGATGTCGTCCGAAAACCGCTTCACACTTTTCGGTATCATGCTCTAGAGTCCGCCGCCCATCAGGTCTTTTACCTTCTTGGCCGCGTCCTCCGCCGCCTGGTCGACCGTCATCGCTCCGGTAAGGGCATTCTGCAGCATGTCCGGGATGATGATGTTCATGATCTCGGGAGACTGCGGCAGTGCCGGGAACGGGATGCCGTATGGCAGCATCGAGGTCGTGACATCGAGGAATTTGATGCTGTCCAGACGCTCCTTCATCCATTTGGTCTTGAAGCCATTGAGGTTGCCGGGATTCGAGCCGGCATAGGCCATCTTCAGCGACCATTCGGGGCTCGTCCACATGCAGATGATGGCCTTCGCGGCCGGCTCGTCCACCTTGCCGCCCTCGACATATTCGGGCTTCAGTATGTGGATGTTCGAGCCGCCGAAAACGACCGCGCGCTTGCCGTCGGGGCCCGTCGGAATCAACCCGTAGCGCATATTGTCGATCACCGTCTGCGCCTTGTCCTTGTCGGTGCCCGTCGCCTTCTTCTGCAGGTCGAGCATGACGTTGTAGTCGGACGGATGCGAGATCATCATGCCGAGCTGGCCGGCGAGGAACAGGGGCTGGTTATCGGCCTGCTGGTTGGTGAGCGCCGAGACCGGAACCGACTTGTCGCGAACATACATATCGTAGGAGGCTTGCAATGCGGCCTTGCTCTGCGGGCTGTTAAGCTCGATTTCCTTATAGGTCGGGTTCGCTGAGGCTTCGTCGAAGACGCCGCCGCCATAGGCCCATAGCTGCGGCATGAAACGGTACGGCGTATTGCCGGCATTCTTGCGCGCCACCAGGCCGTAACCGGCAATGCCGAGCTTGTCGTGGATTTGTTTGGAATATTTGACGACATCGTCCCAGGTTGCCGGGGGCTTGTCCGGATCGAGGCCGGCGCGCTTGAAGATGTCGGCGTTCCAGATGAACGCCATCGTCTCGTTATTGGTCGGAATGCCGTAGGTCACGCCGTCCCAGGTAACGGCCTTCATGGCGCCGGGCCAGAAATCCTCGGTCGAATACCCCACATCCTCGGGCTTGAGCGGCTGCAAATATCCCTTCGAGGCGAACTCAGTGCCGCCCAGGATTTGCAGGCGCACAGCCATCGGTGCCGCATTGCCGAGCAGCGCGGTGCGGAACTTGTCGAGGAGGTCGTTATAGGTGAGAGCCTGATCCTCGAGCTGGATGTTCGGATAGGTCTTGCGGAAGGTTGCGAAGAAATCCTTGTAGTACTGGCGCAAAAGGTCCGGGTCGCCCTCGAACACGCCCTGGTACCAGAAAGTCAGTCGCCCCTTGTAGTCGAGCGGCGTGACCTTGGCGCAATCGCCTGCGGTGTCGAAATCCTGCGTACCCGCAATGGAGCGCACATATTCCGGCGACCATTTGCTCAGGTCTACCGGCGGCGCAGCCAGCGCCGGTGCCGACATCAACGATGCCGTTAAAGCAGTGGAGACAGCGCCGCGCAGCACGGCACCGCCGAGTGTGATCCTCCTCATAGGTCTCCTCCAGGTTTCTCCCATGCCGCTCTGCGTCGAGGCAAGCGGTCCTTGCTGGTTCGACCGCGGGGATATCTCTCCGCCCTAATGTATCCCTTCGATCGTTTTATACGTTTTCAGATCGCGGATTTCCTGTCAACGCGCCAAATCGTACATTGTTTGGAGAAACTTTGCGTGATAATCGGACAGGGTGTGTACAAATCGGGGAGCCGACCTTGGCCGAAACGAGCGACTTCAAAGCCAAGCCACCTGGGGGGATCGATCCGATCGGAGCCTCCAGCGAGGGTGCCTCGGTTTACGAACTGATCAGGGAAGACATCATCGAGGGTCGGCTGGCCGCCAATGAACGGCTCGTGGTCACCGATCTCGCGCGGCGTCACGGCACCTCGACCAATCCCGTGCGCGAGGCCCTGCAGCTGCTGCGAGGCGAGGGCTTCGTCATCTTTACCCCCAACCGCGGGGCGCGCGTCCGGCCCATAGACCAGGAATTTGTCCGCGATATCTACGAGATCGGCGTTCTGATCGAGCCGGCCCTGACGCGATGGTTTGTGAACATGGCCACCGTGGAGGACATCGCCGAGCTCGAACGCATCCAAGGCCTGATCGAAGAGAACAACTTTGCCGACACATTCAGGCATAGCGAGCTGGATACCGCCTTCCACACCGTGATGTACCAGCGGCACTACAACCGCCATGCCGCCGAGCTCTGGTGGAAGCATCGCGAAGTGCTGCGAGCCGTGAGCCGGCGTTTCAATTTCACCCTCGCGCGACGCGCCGCGATCATGCGCGAACATCGCGAGCTCATCGCGCATGTAAAAGCCGGAAATGCCGACGAGGCGGCCGAACTGGTGGCACGCCACGTCGAGGGCTCCGGCCGGCACATCCTCGAACACATGCGTGCCCGTAACGCCGCACGGGCCGGATAGAACTCCGGTCCGCAACATCGTCAACCTGGCCATTCAGACAAGGATAGTTGAGATGAAAATCACGAGCGTCCGGCCGTGGCTGATCAAGTCCGATGCTTCTTACTGGGGAGAGTTCCTGTTCGTCGAAGTGACGACCGACGAGGGGGTGAGTGGCTGGGGGGAGATCACCACCACGACAAAGCTCGCCAACCGCGCGCTCTGCACGATCCTGCGACAGATCGGCGCCGCCGTGGCAGGCGAGGATCCGGCGCGTATCGAGTATCTCTGGCACAAGATTTTCCGCAGCTTCACTTATATGGGCAGCCGCGGCGCCGCTGTCGAATGCGTGAGCGCCATCGACATAGCCCTCTGGGATATCCGCGGCAAAGTCCTCGGTAAGCCGATCTACGAGCTGCTGGGCGGGCCGGTGCGCGATGAAATCGCGCTCTACACCCACCCCAACCAGGCTAAATTCACCAGCAAGGAGGCCGTCGTCCGCGAAATTCGCGATATCGTCGAATCCGGGCACACCGGGCTCAAGTTCGATCCTTTCCCCCACCAGGGCCGCAGCGTTGACGGGGTGCCCCGCGAAAGGCGGGACGGCTATCTCGACGGCGGCATGACCCGCAAGGACGAACGCGAAGCGGCCGAGCTCACCGCTCTCATCCGCGAGACGGCGGGGCCCGATGTCGACATCCTCATCGACGCGCATGGGCGCTTCGATGTTCCGACCGCCATCCGGCTTTGCCGGAGCCTCGAAGAAGCCGGCCAGATCGACTGGTTCGAGGAGCCTTGCCCGCCCGAGAGCCTCAACGCTCTCAAGCAGGTGCGTGAGAAGGTCAGCGCCGCCATCTCGTGGGGCGAGCGCGGCCACACGAAATGGGATTTCGTGCCGGTGCTGGAGAGCAAGCTCGCCGACTACATCATGCCCGACGTCACCTGGACCGGCGGCATTACCGAGCTGAAGAAGATTTCCGCTCTGTGCGAAGCCTACTATGTTCCCGTCTCGCCGCATGACGCCGCCGGGCCGATCAACGTGATCGCAGGAGCGCAAGTGATGATGACTGTTCCCAACTTCTACAAACTGGAAACGTCCGAGTGGAATCTCTCCAAATACGATCACCTCATCGACAAACCGCTCGACGTTTCGAACGGCAACCTCAGGCTGACGACGAAGCCGGGCCTCGGTGTCGAGATGAATCGCGACTACTTGCAAGCACACGAGATCGAGCTGGTCTAGCACTGCTTGAAGCAGGACCGGCGGGCGGGGCGGCAGGTCACTCCGAGCAGAACGAGGACAAATCATGCCAAAGACGGATGGAGCCGACGAGGCTCTCAATCGGGTCAACATAAATTCCAGGCCGTCCGACCTGCGCATCACCGATATGCGGGTGGCCGAAATCGTCGGCGCGCCGTTCACCTCGGCGCTGCTCAAGATCTATACCAACCAGGGCATCGTCGGGCTTGGCGAGGTGCGCGACGGCGCCAGCGCCACCTATGCGCTGATGTTGAAGAGCCGGCTGCTCGGCGAAAATCCCTGCGATGTCGACCGCCTGTTCCGACGCATCAAACAGTTCGGCGGTCATGGGCGGCAGGGCGGTGGCGTGTCGGCGGTCGAGATCGCGCTATGGGACCTCGCCGGCAAGGCCTATGGCGTGCCGATCTACCAGATGCTGGGCGGCAGGTTTCGCGATCAGGTGCGCGTCTATTGCGATACCGACGCGGAGAAGCCGAGCGGCACCGAAACCGGCAAGCGCCTCAAGGCACGCATGGATCGCGGCTTCACTTTCCTCAAGATGGATCTCGGCTTGATGCAGATCGCCCATATTCCGGGCGCCGTGGTCGCGCCCGCCGGCGCGCTCGAAGGGTTTCACGCCAATCCGCGCGGCCGTGGCGGCACGCTCGAGGAGCGCAAGGCCCGCAACCTCGCTTACGATGCTCAGAACGTGCAGCACCCGTTTACGGGCCTGCACTTCACCGAAAAGGGGATAGACCTGCTCGAGCAGTACATCCATGAGGTTCGCGAGGTCATCGGCTACGAAATCCCTTTGGCCATCGACCATGTCGGCCACATCTCGCTGCAGGACGGCATACGCCTGTCGCGTCGCATCGAGAAATACGTCCCGGCCTGGCTCGAGGACGTCATTCCCTGGCAGTACACCGAGCAATACCGGCAGCTGCAGCAAGCGACCTCGGTGCCGATCTGCACCGGCGAGGACATCTACCTCAAGGAGGGCTTCGAACCCCTGCTCGCTAGCGGCCTTTCCGTTGTCCACCCGGACCTGCTCACCAGCGGCGGCATTCTCGAGACCAAGAAGATCGGTGACATGGCGCAGGACCACGGCGTCGCCATGGCGATTCACATGGCTGAAAGCCCGATCGCGGCGATGGCTGCGGCACATGTGGCGACGGCGACCGAAAACTTCATGGCGCTCGAATACCATTCCGCTGATGTCGACTGGTGGGATGATATCGTCACCGGCCTGCCCACGCCGCTCGTCAAGGACGGCTTCATCACCGTTCCGGACAAGCCGGGCCTGGGCATAGACGATGTGGTCGACGAGGTGATCAGCCAGCACCTGCAGCCCGGTGTCACGGAGATATGGCAATCCACCGAGCATTGGGACAATGAATATAGCTGGGACCGAATCTGGAGTTAGCCCGCCCCCTTGCCCTCATTCCCCCAGGCTCACAGGACCACCGACCGACCATTCGGTGTCGACCTCTCCCAAGGGAGAGGCGAAGAAAGAAACGGACGAAACCATGATCTACGAACTGCGCATCTATGCCTGCCTGCCGGGCAGGCTGCAGGCTTTGCTCAAGCGCTTTTCCGACCAAACGCTGGCCATCTGGGAGAGGCATGGCATCCGCCAAGCCGGGTTTTTCACCACAGCGATCGGCGAAAACAGCAATCGCCTCACCTATTTCCTCGCCTGGGAATCGCTGGCCGAGCGCGAGGCGAAATGGGCGGCTTTCGTCACCGATCCGGCATGGCACAGGGCCCGGGACGAGTCTGAGCGCGACGGGCAGATCATTGCCAATATCAGCAGCCAGCTGCTCACGCCGACAGCTTTCTCGTCTGTGAAGTAGGACTGCGCCATGAAGATCACCGATCTGCGCTGCGCCGTCATCGGCAAGCATCCGATCGTGCGCATCGTGACCGACGAAGGTCTTTACGGCCTTGGCGAAGTCGAGTTCACAAAGACCTATCTCAAGCCCTTTGTGCTGCATTTCCGCGAGGCGCTGATCGGCGAGGATCCGACCGACGTCGAGCGGGTGATGCTGAAGATTCGCCAGCGCGGCTCCTTCAAGCCCTATGGCGCGGGGGTCAGCGCCATCGAGCATGCGCTGTGGGACATTGCCGGCAAGGCCGCGGGCGTTCCGGTCTACAAGCTGCTCGGCGGCAAGGTGCGCGACAAGGTGCGCGTCTATAACGGCTCGATCCGGCGCAAGCGGACGGCGACCGGCCTGAGGATTACGCTGCAGACGTCAAATGGATGATGGAGCAGCCGCAGAACTTTTTCATGGTCAAGCAGGGTATCTCGTTCCACTCCAATATGAAGGACAGCGTCGAGGGCTTTCACTACGGCGTGACGCAGAAGAAGGCCGGCTATCACGGCGCGATGGATCAGGGCGTCATCAGCGAGCGCGGTTTCAATCACATGCTCGACTGCGTAATCGCGATGAAGGAAGTGCTGGGCGACAAGGTGAGCCTGGCGCTCGACTGCGGCCCGGGCTGGATGCTGCCCGATGCCATCAAATTCGCTCGCGCGGTCGAGAGGTATAATTTGATGTGGCTGGAGGATATGCTGACCGGCGACTATGTGCCGTGGGTCAATCCGCAGGCCTATCGGGAGCTGACCACTTCCACCTCGACGCCGATCCATACCGGCGAGCAGATCTATCTGCGGCATAATTTCAAGGAGTTGATCGAGACGCAGGCGGTGCGCGTCATCGGCCCCGATCCGGCCGATATCGGCGGCATCGCCGAGCTCAAATGGGTGGCCGAGCACGCTTACATGCACTCGATCTTGATGGCGCCGCACGGCACGGCAAACGGCCTGCTCGGCCTCGGCGCGCTGATCAATGTCTGCGCGACCTTGCCCGCCAATTACATCGCCTTCGAATATCCAAGCGCCTCAGACCCGTGGTGGGAAGACCTTGTGATCGGCCTGCCGCCGCAGATCGTGAAGGACAGCATGGTGGATCTGCTGGAAGCACCGGGACTGGGGCTCGATATCGATGCCGAAGCCGCCAGGAAGTATCTCAGGGAAGAGGATGCGGGCTTCTTCGACTGACTTACCCGCTGCCCATTTTTGAGCGACAAGCATACCCCGGCCTAGCAATCGCGTCTTCTCTTCGACGGGGCTGAACACCGGCGGCAGGAAATGATGCTGCAGCCCAAGCATGTCCATCACGTCGCCGACCACCGCGTCGAAGAGTTCTCATGGTCATTTCACGCCGATGCCGGCGGTCAGGCCGCCGTCTATCTTGTAGTCCGCGCCGGTGCAGAAGCTCGCCTTCGACGAGCACAGAAAGGCGATCAGTTCCGCCACTTCCTCGGGTTCGCCGATGCGGCCGAGCGGATGGGCCGCGCCGAAGCGCCTGTAGGCCTCCTCGACATCGGCATCGCTGCCGTTGTCGCCGCGCGCGGCCTTCTCGAGGATCGGTGTGCGGATCGAGCCGGGGCTGACCGAATTGACCCGGATACCGGCTGATGCGTAGTCGAGCGCCAGCGAACGCGTCAGCGTGTGGATGGCACCCTTGGTGGTGGCGTACGCAGCCACGTTCTGCTGGCAGGCGAAACCCTGCACCGAGGCGACATTGACGATGGCGCCGCCACCGCGCTTGATCATTTGCGGAATGCCGAAATGGGCGGTCAGATAGATCGAGCCGACATTGACCGTCATCGTCTTGTTCCAGGTCTCCCAGTCCGTCGTCATCGCGGTTCCATAGGGATGGACCGCCGCCGAATTGACGATCACGTCGAGGCCGCCGAAACGCTCGACGCCGGCCGCGATGGCATCGCGAACCTGGTCAGGCACGGAGACGTCGGTGTCCACGACCAGCGCGCCGGCCCCGGAGCTTTCCAACTCCGCTCTCATCGCCGCATTGGCCGAACGGTCGATGCCGCAGGCGACGATCGCAGCGCCCCCGGCGGCAAGACGCCTGGCGGTTGCGAGACCGATCCCGGTCGTTCCGGTCACCAGCGCGACCTTGCCGTCAAAATCCTTCATTGCTGAAACTCCTTTGGTCACGTCTCGGAAGCCGGTTCTTCAGGCAGGAACCGCAGGGCGAAATCGAGATGGCGGCTCATCAGATAGGCGTAAGCCAGCCTGTCGCGCGCGTATTTGACTCTCATTGTGGTCCAACAATAAGTTGCCCACCTCGCGGAGGAAAGCGGCAATGGAACAGTGCTGGCGCTGGTATGGCCCGGACGATCCGGTGACACTCGATCATGTCAAGCAGGCGGGCGCGACAGGCGTTGTCACGGCCCTGCACGACATCTATGACGGGCGCGTCTGGCCGCTGGAAAACATCCTCGAGCGCAAGCGCATCATCGAGGCGGCGGGGCTGACCTGGTCGGTGGTCGAGAGCATTCCCGTCCACAACTCGATCAAGATCGGTTCGCCGGAGCGGCTCCGCTATGTCGGCTTCTACAAGGATACCATCCGCGCCCTGGCGAAGGCTGGCATAGCGACGGTCTGCTACAATTTCATGCCCGTGGTCGATTGGACGCGGACGGATCTGGCTTATCGCCTGCCAACGACAGGTTATGCGCTGCGCTTCGATGCGATCGATTTCGCCGCTTACGATCTGTTCGTGCTGAAGCGCCGGAATGCCGAGGCTAGCTACACGCCTGCCCGCATCGCCGAGGCGGAGGCGCGGCTGAAGGATCTTGGCGACGAGAAGATCGACAAGATCGAGCGCAATCTCATCGCCGGCCTGCCGGCCACCGAGCGCGCCTACAACCGTGACAGCTTTCGCGAGGCCTTGGCTGACTATGATGCAATCGGGCCGAAGGAATTGCGCGACAATCTCGCCTGGTTCCTGCGCGAGATCATTCCGGTGGCCGAGGAGGAGGAGGTGCGCATGTGCATCCATCCCGACGATCCGCCATTCTCGCTCTACGGCCTGCCGCGCATCGTCTCGACCGCCGAGGATGCGCGCTTCATCCTCAATGTTGTCGACAGCCCGGCCAACGGGTTGACGTTCTGCACCGGCTCCTACGGCACACGCTCCGACAACGACATTGTCGCCATGGTCAAGGAATTCGCCGAGCGAATTCATTTCGTCCATCTGCGCAATGTCACCATCGAGGATAACGGCTCCTTCCACGAGGCCGAGCATCTCGAAGGCGGCACCGACATGGCGCATGTCATCCTCGCGCTGATGCAGGAGGAGGCGCGCCGCCGCAAGGAAGGCCGGGCCGATTGGCGCATTCCGATGCGGCCCGATCATGGCCACCTCCTAGCCGACGACATCGGCAAGACCAGGATCAATCCCGGCTACTCGCTGATCGGACGGCTCAAGGGCCTTGCCGAGTTGCGCGGCATCATGCGGGCGGTCGAGCGGTTCGGGCTAGCTTGAGGCGACTGCCACCAAGGCGAGGGGTATCCTTCGGGCCGTTATCGGTGGCCAGGCTCAGCGCGCGTGTCAGGTGGGGTCGTGGCGCCGATCTGCCGGAAAATGAAGCTTTCATTTCCCTCCGGCGCTGCCTGCGCAACGTCGGTCAGTATCGCCATTCGCTTGTGGATCGGCGATGCAGGCCGGATCCGTTGCCGAGGCATCGCCGGCAATCGCCATCGCCTGACACCTGCAGCCGCTCCAATCGACCTTGCGGCGCTCGCAGCTTCGGCACGGCTCCTGCATCCGGTCGGTGACGGCGCTGGCGGACGGGTAGCGTCGTTCAGGATTTTCCTTGAGGCTGGCGCGCGGATTGATCAGTTTGTCTCCACGCAGCGCCACTTGCCAGGCGGACGGCATGGCCGACAGGGAGAAAAAACAATGCGCACCAAAACCAGCATCCGCGTCGTCGGCTGCCATGCCGAGGGCGAGATCGGCGATGTCATCGTGGGAGGCGTGCTGCCGCCCGCGGGGCGCACGATGATGGAAAAGATGATCACGATGGAGCGCGATCACGACCATATCAGGCGCATGCTGATCTGCGAGCCGCGCGGCAGCGTTGCCCGTCATGTCAATCTCCTGCTGCCCTCGACGCGCGAGGATTGCGCTGCGGGCGCCATCATCATGGAGCCGACCGAATATCCGCCGATGTCCGGCTCCAACACGATCTGCGTCGCTACGGTGCTGCTCGAGACCGGCATGGTGCCGATGCAGGAGCCGGAGACGCGCTTCAAGCTCGATATGCCCGGCGGCGTCATCGAGGTGCGCGCCGAATGCAGCGACGGCAAATGCCTGTCGATCACGCTGCGCAATGCCCCCGCCTTCGCCGAGCGCCTCGATGCCAACATCGAGGTGGAAGGGCTTGGCACGATCATGGTCGATATTGCCTATGGCGGTATGTTTTACGCGATTGTCGATGCGCCCGCGCTCGGCTTCTCGGTGACGCCCGACGAGGCGCGCGAGTTGGCAGTGGTCGGCGAGAAGGTCCGCCGCGCGGCGCGCGAGCAGCTCGATGTCGTGCATCCGCAGTTCGACAATGTGCGCGGTGTGTCCATCGTCCAGTTCGCGATGCCGTTCCAAGGGCCCGGTAACGTCACCCGCAACACCTGCATCGTTTCGCCCGGGCGCTCGGACCGCAGCCCGACGGGAACCGGCACCTCGGCCCGCATGGCTGTGCTGCAGGCGCGGGGTCAGATGAAGGAAGGCGAGGTGCTGATCCATGAATCGATCATCGGCTCGCGCTTCACCGGCAAAATCCTCGAACTCACCGAAGTCGCCGGGCGCAAGGCGATCGTGCCGCAGATAACGGGCAGAGCCTGGATCACAGGAGAGCACAATTATTACCTCGATCCGACGGATCCGTACCCGCAAGGCTACGTGCTGTCGGACACCTGGGGCACCTCGACTTCGGTGACGCAATAGAATTTCCTGCAACGACGCCGGCTGGGATCATTCGAGCGCCCGGACGCTTTCCAGCTGTCGGCCGAGGCGTTTGCGCTTGCAGAATGTCAGCGGACCTTGCAGGGAGGCGCCTGCTCTGATTCCCTGCGGTTGGTGGGGATCGCCTGATTCGTGTGCTCGTTGTTCCGGTTCCGCATGATCGTGCGGCGGAGGAGCAGGTACCTTCGGTAGAAAGATGAGAAAATGACCGCCAAGCCGGAAATCCTGGAGATGAGGCCCAAGATCACCGTCGTCGGGGTCGGCGGCGCCGGCGGCAACGCCGTCAACAACATGATCGCCGAAGGGCTGCAGGGCGTCGAGTTCGTTGTCGCCAACACCGACGCGCAGGCGCTCACCATGTCGAAGTCGTCGCGGCTGATCCAACTGGGCGCGCATGTGACCGAGGGCCTCGGCGCCGGGTCCTTGCCCCAGGTCGGCAGTGCCGCCGCGGAGGAATCCATCGACGAGATCATGGATCACCTTGCGGGAACGCATATGTGCTTCATCACCGCCGGGATGGGAGGCGGCACCGGAACGGGTGCTGCGCCCGTGATTGCGCGTGCCGCGCGCGACGCCGGCATTTTGACGGTGGCCGTCGTCACCAAGCCTTTTGTCTTCGAAGGCAAGCGCAGGACCCAGGCGGCCGAGGAAGGCATAGAACGGCTGCGCGAGAGCGCCGACACCGTGATCGTCATTCCGAACCAGAACCTCTTCAGGGTCGCCGACGCCAAGACCACATTCGCCGACGCCTTCGCCATGGCGGACCGCGTTCTCTACGCGGGCGTCGGCTGCATCACGGATCTCATCGTCAAGGAAGGCCTGATCAATCTCGACTTCGCCGACGTGAAGTCGGTGATGCGGGACATGGGCCGGGCGATGATGGGAACCGGCGAGGCTTCCGGAGAGGGGCGCGCCAAGATCGCGGCCGAGGCGGCGATCGCCAATCCGCTCCTCGATGAAGCCTCCATGTCCGGCGCCAGGGGGCTGCTCGTATCGATCTGCGGCGGCATGGACATGACGCTGTTCGAGGTCGACGAAGCCGCGACGCGGATCAGGGAAGAAGTCGACGCCGATGCCGACATCATCGTCGGCGCCATCTTCGACCAGGCACTGGCGGGAAAGTTCCGCGTGTCCGTCGTCGCGACGGGTCTGCGCAAGAGCGCGGACATCGCGCAATTCGAGCAGAGGATCGCCTGAGACCACGGCGATCTCGCGGCGGCGCTTGTGTCCCCGACGTTACGGTGCAACCGCTCGATGTCCGCTTCCAGTGGCGAGCAATCCAGGACCCGCGCGATCGGTCAACGCCTTTGCGCGCCTCATCGTCGCGGGCCCTCACGGCGGCATTCGGCTAGGGTCTGTCCATATTGGACTAATTAACCGGCCTGTTCGACAGGAGTCGATTTAAGTTCCAACGGGGAGGAGTAGAATTTCGCGACGATCGGTGAAGCGTTGCGCCTGCCCGGGAGGACTATCTTGCTCGTTGCCGTCCACCTGCTGTGTGCCTACAAGCGGACCTGACGGGGAGGGGCCTGATGAAAAGCTTCGTCTATAACGGCCAGCCGGCACGCGTCGTATTCGGATCGGGCACCATTGCCCGGCTGCCGGAGGAGATTGATCGGCTGGGGCTGAAACGCGTGCTCGTGCTGGCAACGCCGCCGCATGAGGCCGATGCGCGGCGTCTTGCCGGATCGCTCGGCGGCGTGGCGGCCGGGATCTTTGCCGGGGCGACGATGCACACGCCCGTGTCGGTGACCGAGGACGCGCTGCGGGTCGTGGCGGAGCTCCAGGTCGACGGGCTGGTTGCGGTCGGCGGCGGCTCCACGACGGGCCTCGCCAAGGCGATCGCCTTGCGCACCGACCTGCCGCAGATCGTGATGCCCACGACCTATGCCGGCTCGGAGATGACGCCGATCCTCGGCGAGACGAAGGATGGCGTGAAGGTCACCCAGTCTAGCCCGAAGGTGTTGCCGGAAGTGGTGATCTACGATGTCGACCTGACGATGACGCTTCCTGCCGCGTTGTCGGGAACGAGCGGCATGAACGCCATCGCCCATGCGGTCGAGGCGCTCTATGCAAGAGAAAGCAACCCGGTGATAAACCTGATGGCCGTTGAGGCCATCGGCGCGCTGGTGCGAGCCTTGCCGGTCATCGCCGGGAGCCCGCATGACCGCGACGCGCGCTCCGAGGCGCTCTACGGCGCCTGGCTCTGCGGCATCTGCCTCGGCTCGGTCGGCATGGCGCTGCACCACAAGCTGTGCCACACGCTCGGCGGCAGTTTCGATCTGCCGCATGCGGCGACCCATGCGATCGTGCTGCCGCATGCGCTGGCCTACAACGCCCCCGCCGTTCCGGCCGCCATGGAAACCCTGCGGGCCGTGCTGAAGGCGGACGATCCTGCCATGGCTCTCTACGATCTCGCCGGCCGGATCGGCGCTAAGCGCGCTCTGTCGCAGATTGGAATGCCGCCAGACGGGATCGACATCGCCACGGACCGTGCGCTGGCCAATCCGTACTGGAATCCGCGGGCGCTGGAGCGGGAGCCGATCCGGGCTCTCATCGCGCGCGCCTATGCCGGCGAGCCGCCGCAGGCCTGAGAAACCGAGCGTCGCAGGCCGGCCTCCACCTGAAAATCAATCTGTCTGGATCCAGACAGCTTTCGTCTCCAGATATTCATGCAGATGCTCGATGCCGCCCTCGCGGCCGTAGCCGGACATCTTCATGCCGCCGAACGGCACGGCCGGGTCGATCGCATGGTACATGTTGACCCAGATCGAGCCGGCCTTGACGCGGCGCGCGAGCTTGTGCGCGGTGCCGAGAGTGGTGGTGAAGATGCCTGCCGCAAGGCCGTAAGGCGTTGCGTTGGCGCGCGCGACAACCTCATCCAGCGTGTCGAAGGGCAGGGCCGGGATGACCGGCCCGAAGATTTCTTCGCGCGCGATGGTCATCTTGTCAGAGACCGCGCCGAAGACGGTCGGGGCGATAAAATTGCCGCCGTCATAGAGCTCGCCCGTCAGCCTTGAGCCGCCGGCGACCAGTTTGGCGCCTTCGTCGCTGCCCGCCTTGATGTAGCCTTCCACCTTGCCGGCCTGCCTTGCATTGATCAGCGGCCCGATTTCGGTCTCCGCCTCGATGCCGTGGCCGATGCGAAGCTTGCCGGCAAACTCGGCGACCCGGCGCACGAACTCGTCATGGATCTCGCGCGCCACGAACAGGCGTGAGCCGGCAATGCAGATCTGACCGGAATGCACGAACACCGCCATCGCCGCGACCGGCACGGCCTTGTCGATATCGGCGTCGCGGCAGACGATGATCGGCGACTTGCCGCCGAGCTCCAGCGAAACGCGCTTGAGGTTGGTGACGCCGGCGCGGGCGATCGTCTGGCCGGTCAGCGTCGAGCCGGTGAAGACAATCTTGTTGACGTCCGGGTGCTCGGCAAGCCGCGAGCCGGCCTCGGCGCCCGTCCCGGTGACGATGTTGACGACGCCGTCGGGGACGCCGGCTTCCTGCATCAACTTGGCGATCAGCAGCGGCGTCAGCGACGCTTCCTCCGACGGCTTCAGGACGACCGTGCAGCCGGTGGCGAGAGCCGGCGCGATCTTCCAGATCGAGGCGGCGGTGGGCGCATTCCACGGGATGATCGCGCCGACGACGCCGACGGGCTCGCGCCGGGTGAAGGTGACGATCTCGCCGGGTATGGAATTGTCGATCGCCTCGCCGTGCAGCGCGGTCGCCATGCCGCCATAGAAGCGCAGCATGCCGATGACCCGGCGCCGGTTGGCCAGCGTGCGGGTGATCGGCAATCCCATATCGAGCGTGTCGGAGACGCTGAGCTCTTCCCAATGCTTCTCGAACAGGTCGGCGATCCGCAGAAGCACGCATTGCCGCTCGTAAGGCGAGAATTTCGACCATGGGCCTTCGAAGGCCGCGCGCGCCGCGGCCACTGCAGCGTCGATATCCGAGGCTCCGCCGCGCGGCACGGTGGCCAGCACTTCGCCCGTCGCCGGGTTCAGCGCCTGCATTTCTTCACCGGATTGCGCCGCGACCCACTTGCCGCCGATGAACATCGGCCGGAATTCGCCATGGTAGAGCGTGGCGGCCTTCGCCCTCGGGTCGAAGTTCAGCGTCATCGTCTCCTCCTCACGAAATCCGAAGCGACTATTACTCCCGCTGCCGGCGAGCTCAAACAAGGAAAGCTAAAAGGTCGTTCAGATGTGGCGAAGGTTGCGCAAGTCCCGACCGGCGATTATGCCGGATCGAGATTCCTGACGAAAGGCAGAACCGATGAAGGTCGTTTCCATATCGAAATCGCATGGCGGAATCCAGGGCGTCTATTCGCACGCTTCCGAAGTCTGCGCCTGCGACATGACCTTTGCGGTGTTCGTGCCGCCGCAGGCCAAGGATGGACGGCTCCCGGTCCTGTGGTACCTGTCGGGCCTTACCTGCACGCACGCAAATGTCATGGACAAGGGCGAGTACCGGCGGGCGGCATCCGAGCTCGGGCTGATCATCGTGTGTCCCGACACCAGCCCGCGCGGACCCGACGTTCCGGACGAGAAGAACAATTGGCAGTTCGGCTGCGGCGCCGGCTTCTACCTCGATGCGACGCAAGAGCCTTATGCGAAGAACTACCGGATGTACTCCTATATCGCCGAGGAATTACCGGCGCTCGTCGGCGCCAATTTTCCGGTCGACATGTCACGCCAGGCGATCTTCGGCCATTCGATGGGCGGACATGGCGCGCTGACGATCGCGCTCAAAAATCCCGAGCGCTACCGGAGCTGCTCGGCCTTCGCGCCGATCGTGCAGCCGTCGACGGCCGGCTGGTCGCGGCCGGCATTCGAGAAGTATCTCGGAGCGGACGAAAAGAGCTGGCGCGCCTATGACGCGACGCTGCTGATCGAGGACGGCAAGCGGTATACGGAATTCCTCGTCGACCAGGGCGCGGCGGACGGCTTCCTCGAGGACGGTCTTCGTCCATGGCTGCTCCAAGAGGCCTGCAAGAAGGCGGGCATCGACCTCACCCTGCGCATGCAGGAAGGCTACGATCATTCCTACAACTTCATCTCGACCTTCATGGACGATCACCTGAAGTGGCATGCCGCGAGGCTTGCGTAATCTACGACGTGACGAGGCGGGTCACATGGTCGGCGATCGCCAGGCTGGAGGTCAGGCCGGGACTTTCGATGCCGAAGAGGTTGACCAGCCCGTCGATGCCGTGCGTCGCGGCATCCTGGATCACGAAGTCGCTGTTGGCGTAGCCCGGGCCTGACAATTTCGGCCGGATGCCGCTATAGCCAGCCTGCAGGCTGTCGTCAGCCAGATCGGGCCAGTATTTGCGGATTTCGGCATAGAACCGCTCGCCGCGCGAGGGATCGACGCGATAGTCGATTGTGTCCGTCCACTCGACATCAGGCCCGAAACGGGCGGTGCCGGCAAGGTCGAGGGTCAGATGGACGCCGAGTCCGCCGGGCTCGGGCACGGGATAGACAAGATGTGAAAACGGCGCCCGCCCGGCAATCGAGAAATAATTGCCTTTGGCGTAGCGAAGCGCCGGCAGGAATTGCCGGCCGAAGCCTTCGAGCGAGCCGGCGAGCGCGACCGCGCCGAGGCCGGCCGCGTTGATGAAACGCGATGCGGCGATCTCGAACTCTGCGCCGCTTGCCGAATCCATCGTCCGCAGCACGATGCCGCCGGCCTCGACGCGGCCGGAGACGATGCGGGTATTGAGCGAGAGCATTGCGCCGCTTTCCTCGGCATCACCGAGCAGGGCGAGCATCAGCTCGTGGCTGTCGACAGTGCCGGTCGAGGGCGAGAGCAGTGCCGACGTGCAGTGGAGAGCAGGCTCCAGCGCTTGCGCCTCCTGGGCGGTCAGGAAGCGTAGGTCATCGACACCGCAGGCATTAGCGTTGGCTCGAATGGCGGCCAGCATCGGTTCCTGCGTCTCGTCGGTCGCGACGATCAGCTTGCCGGTGCGGCGGTGCGGGATCGAACGTTCGGCGCAGTAGCGGTAGAGCATGTCGCGTCCCGGTAGGCAGAGCCGGGCTTTCAGCGAACCCTGCGGGTAATGGATGCCGGCGTGGATGACTTCGGAGTTGCGCGAACTCGTTTCGGTGCCGATGGCGTCCGCCGCTTCGACGATTAAGGTTTCGAGGCCAAGCGCCGCCAATTTGCGCGCGATCGCCAGACCGATCACGCCGGCGCCCGCGATGATGCAATCGATCTGTTCCATGTCCTAATCCTGCTGCGCGTCCTGTATATCATTGCCGAGACAGGCGGAGGCTTGTTGGCGCTATCGATCCCAACATCGCGGCTCTTGCGATCAGCCAGCGCGATGAGGCATCAACCGACATAATGCAAGGCGGAATCCTTCGGACTTCTCAACCAGAGAGGCGGTCCTATTTCCGCTTTGGACGCCTGTAGACAGGAGCCACCACGATGGACGCCACACCGAATTCCCCTGAAGCCCGCGACATCCGCTATCACATGCATGGCTATACCAACGCCCGCAGGCATCAGGAAACCGGCCCGCTGATCATCGAAAAGGGCGACGGCATCTATGTCGAGGACATCGCCGGCAACCGCTACATCGAGGCGATGGCAGGCCTGTGGAGCGTCGCCGTCGGTTTTTCCGAAAAGCGACTGGTCGAAGCGGCGACAAAACAGATGTCGAAGCTGCCCTTCTATCACGACTTCGGCTCCAAGGCGCATTCGCCGCTGATCGATCTTGCGGAGAAGCTGGTGCAGATGGTGCCGGTGCCGATGAGCAAGGCCTATTTCACCAATTCCGGCTCCGAGGCCAACGACACCGCGATCAAGATGATCTGGTATCGGTCGAACGCGCTTGGACAGCCGGCGCGCAAGAAGATCATCAGCCGCAAGCGCGGCTATCATGGCGTCACCATCGCCTCGGCGAGCCTGACCGGTCTGCCCAACAACCATCTCTCCTTCGACCTGCCGATCGCCAATATCCTGCACACATCGACGCCGCATCACTGGCGCGACGCGGAGGCCGGCGAGAGCGAGGAACAGTTTTCCGCGCGGCTCGCCGACGATCTTGAAAAGCTCATCCTCGCCGAGGGGCCTGAAACGATCGCCGCCTTCATCGGCGAGCCGATCATGGGCGCCGGCGGCGTCGTCGTGCCGCCTGCCGGCTATTGGGAAAAGATCCAGGCGGTGCTGGCGAAACACGACATCCTGCTGGTGGCCGACGAGGTGATCTGCGGGTTCGGCCGCACCGGCGAGATGTTCGGCTCGCAGACCTTCGGCATCAAGCCCGACATCATGGTGCTGTCGAAGCAGATCTCGTCCTCCTACCTGCCGATCTCGGCGCTGCTGATCAACGATCGTGTGTTCGAGCCGATCGCCGACGAGAGCGACCGCATTGGCACCTTCGGCCACGGCTTCACCGGCGGCGGTCATCCGGTCGCCGCGGCCGTCGCGCTGGAGAACATCAAGCTGATCGAGGAGCGCGACCTCGTCGGCAATGCGCGCAAGGTCGGCGCGCATCTGCAGGCGCGGTTGCGCCAACTCGCCTCGCATCCGCTGGTGGGCGAGGTGCGCGGCGTCGGTCTCATCGCCGCCGTCGAGCTCGTCGCCGACAAGTCAACCAAAGCGGCTTGGGGCAAGCCGGCGGCGCTCGGCGCGCTGGTCAACGGCTTCCTGCAGCAGAACGGCGTCATCTCGCGCAACATGGGCGATGCGATCGCCTTCTGTCCGCCGCTGATCATCACCGAGGCGCAGGTCGACGCCTTGGTCGATGCTTTCGAGCGATCACTCGACGCCGCCCTGCCGCAGGTTCACCCGCGGAGCTGACGGAGGCTCCGAAGGCCTAGCCAGCGGTAGCTTGGGCTGGCAACCGGTTCGTTCACCTTCTGGTGAGGGCTAGATTTTCCGACGGAACATTCGCCTTTTCGCGCTGTTACATCCACGCAACAGCGCGGAAAGGAGCTTCCGCATGGACAATCCGCGATCCACGGCAAGCATAGCCGGCCATCCCATTCACCCCATGCTCGTCACCATCCCGATCGCCTGTTTCGTCGGGACCTTGCTCACCGATATCGCCTATTGGCGGACAGCCGAAATGACCTGGGCCAATTTCTCGGCCTGGCTCCTGACCGTGGGTGTCATTGTCGCCATTTTGGCCGCCATTGCAGGGCTTACCGACTTTCTTGGGGACCGCAGGATACGTGCTCAGCCGACTGCATGGCTGCACATGGCGGGTAACCTCATCGTGCTCGTGCTGTCCTTCTTCAACATGCTCGTCCACACGCGCGACGCCTGGACGTCCGTCGTGCCGACCGGGCTGATCTTGTCGGCGCTGGTGGTGGTCATCCTGATCTTCACGGGCTGGCTTGGCTGGGCGCTGGTCTATCGCCATCATGTAGGAGTGGCCGATGAGACGACTTGACAGCGTAATCAAATGGACGACCGCGGCGCTTTGCTGCGCAATCATCCTGGGCGTTGCCGGCTGCAGCGACGACAACACCGACCCGAACACGCAGATCGGCCCAAATCCGAAACTGCCGGAGATAAAGCAATACCTGTTCCCGCCGATGCATCTAGCCTCCGTGGTCGGCTGGAAAAACGATGAAAAGCCGACCGTCGCGCAAGGCCTGCAGATCGAGGCGATGGCCAAGGGGCTCCAGCATCCGCGCTCGGTTTACGTGCTGCCCAATGGCGACATCCTGGTGGTGGAGTCCAAGGCGCCGAACGAAGCATCGGTCAAGCGGCCGAAGGACATCGTCATGGGCTTGGTCGAAAGCTGGGTCACCTCCGGCGGCGACACCGGCCCGAGCAACCGCATCACGCTCTTGCGCGACACCAATGGCGACGGCAGGCCGGATTACCAGGGCGTGTTCCTCGACCATCTCAACGCGCCCTTCGGCGTGGCGCTGGTCGGCAACGACTTCTATGTCGCCAATACCGATGCCATCGTACGCTATCCCTATCAGCCGGGCGATACGAAGATCACGGCGCCGGGCAAGGTGCTGACTGAACTGCCGGGCGGTCCTATCGATCACCATTGGACGAAGAGCCTGGTGGCGAGCCCGGACGGCTCGCTGCTCTATGTCGGCGTCGGTTCGAACTCCAACATCACCGAGAACGGCATCGAGGCCGAGAAGGACCGCGCGGCAATTTGGGAGGTAGACCGCGCCACCGGCCGCAAACGCATCTTTGCCAGCGGGCTGCGCAATCCCAATGGCCTGTCGTTCGAACCTGAAAGCAAGGCGCTTTGGACGGTGGTCAACGAGCGCGACGAGCTCGGGCCGAACCTGGTGCCGGACTACATGACGTCGGTCAAGGACGGCGCCTTCTATGGCTGGCCCTACAGCTACTATGGCCAGCATGTCGATCCGCGCGTGATGCCGCAGCGGCCGGACATGGTGGCGAAAGCCGTCCCGCCGGACTACGCGCTGAGCTCGCACGTCGCGCCGCTCGGGCTTGCTTTCTACACCGCGAACAACCTGCCGCAATCCTATCGCGGCGGCGCCTTTGTCGGCGAGCATGGCAGCTGGAACCGCTCCCGGTTCAATGGTTACAAGGTGATCTTCGTGCCGTTCAGCGGCGGGCATCCGAACGGCAAGGCGCAGGATGTCGTCACCGGCTTCCTCAACGACAAGGGTGAGGCAAGGGGCCGTCCGGTCGGCGTTGCCGTCGACAAGTCCGGTGCGCTGCTGATTGCCGACGATGTCGGCAACACGGTGTGGCGGGTCACCGCGGCGGCACCCGGATCCACGTAACACCCGGGCTCAATCCTCCGACATCGAGCGGGCCATGTCGAGGAAGGCGCGCACGGGCTTGCCGCCGCTGCGTTCGCGCAGGCACATCAGCGTGATCGAGCCGAGAGGTCGCGATCAGCTCGCTTGAGATGGCGGCAAGCAGCGGCATGGCCTCCACAGGCGTAGGGCGGTCGACATTTTTCTCGATGCGGGTTCGCATCGTGCCGGAGAGGTCGGTCACGACGCCCACGGCAAGCTGATGGTCGAGCTGCAGGCCGATCGAATGCCGCCGTCGGGATTGATAGAGTAGGGACGGCCGGTTGGCCGCGCGCCTTTCAGTGTTGCATCCGGGCGTAATAGCCAGGCCGCCTCCTGCACTGCGCTCGGCGTCGAGCGCAGTGCTCGGCAAGGGTGAATCCTCCCGACTTGTCATCCCTGTCGAACGGACTTCAACCGAGCCCGCGGCCAATTGGGCAGGAACGATCTCGCGGCTGACGCATTTTGCCTCGCGTCAACAGCCGAGGGACCCAATGCGCATTGCCCATGTCGCGCCGCTCTACGAATCCGTGCCGCCGAAACTCTATGGTGGGACGGAGAGGATCGTCTTCTACATCACCGAAGCATTGGTCGAACTCGGACATGATGTGACTTTGTTCGCGAGCGGCGACAGCGAGACGTCGGCGCGGCTGGTGCCTGGACGCGACCAGGCGATACGCCTCGATCCGCGGCCGAAGAAATCGGAGATCGCCGCGCATCTGGCGATGCTTGCCGATGTGCGCAAGCGCGCCGGCGAGTTCGACGTGATCCATTTCCATCTCAGCCACTTCCTGCATTTTCCTTTCTTCGAAGAGATCGCGGGGCGTACGGTGACGACGCCGCATGGCCGGCTCGATTATGTGGATCTGGCGCCGGCCTATAAATGCTTTCCGCGTTTTCCGATGATCTCGATTTCGTATAGCCAGAAGCGCGGCCTGCCGGACGCGAACTGGCTGGCTACCATTCATCACGGACTGCCGCTCGACGCCTACCAACCGACTTATGAGCCGCAGGCGGAAGAACCATATCTCGCCTTCCTCGGACGCCTGTCGCGCGACAAGCGGCCGGACCGCGCCATCGAGATCGCGCGTCGGTCCGGATTGAAGCTGAAGCTGGCGGCCAAGATCGGCGACGACGACCGCGCCTATTTCCGCGACAACATCGAGGCGCTCATCGATGGCGACCGCATCGACTATGTCGGCGAAATCACCGAAGATGAGAAGGCCGGGTTTCTCGGCAATGCGGCGGGCCTGCTGTTCCCCATCGACTGGCCGGAGCCGTTCGGCCTCGTCGCAATCGAGGCCATGGCGTGCGGCACGCCGGTGATTGCCTGGGACCAGGGCGCCTTGCCGGAGATCGTCGACGATGGCATCACCGGCTTCGTCGTCGACAGTGTGGACGCTGCAGCCGCGTCGATACCCGCGCTTCTCGATCTCGACCGGCGGCAGGTGAGGACGGTCTTCGAGAAAAGGTTCTCGGCGACAAGAATGGCAAGCGACTATCTTGCTGCCTATATGCGTCTGACCGGCACGCCGGAGGCGAAGGCCTCCTGATCTTTATGCCTTGGGGCGGATGATTTCAGGTCCGGTCGACCTGGGACCTAAATCCGGCTCTAAATCAAAGATAGAGCATGATATCGTCCGAAAACCGGTTCACACTTTTCGGCATCATGCTCTAGGGCGGGGCAAAACGAAGAGGTGACGAATGACGGAGCTCGACGAGCGCAAGCTCGATCCTGCCGTAGCCCTTTCTTCGCTCGACGAGATCGCGCCACGCGAACCGCACCGGCTTTTTGCCCTCAAGCAGGGCGACTGCTTTGCCGTCGCCGACGCCTATGGCGACATCAGAGGGGCGGGGGACGGCTTCTTTCGCGACGACACCCGCGTGCTTTCCGAATTCCGGCTGACTGTCGGCGGCAGGCCGATGTCGCTGCTCGGAGCCTCGCTCAGCCAGGATAATGTGCTGTTCACGTCGAACCTCACCAACCTGCCGATCCAGACTGCCGCAGGCCGCGATCTCCCGCAGGGTGCAATCCATATCGAACGCCTCAGGCTCCTCTGGCAGGACAGGCTGTTCGAGCGCATCACGCTTTCCAACTATAGCCGCGAGCATTCAACCATCACCGTCTCGCTGCATTTTGCCGCCGACTTTCGCGACATGTTCGAGGTGCGCGGCTCGACGCGGGTGAAGCGCGGCACGACGCATGTCATCAAGACCGACAAGACCTCGGCGCTGCTCGGCTATGACGGCCTCGACGGTCTGCCGAGGCTTTCCGTGATCGCCTTTTCGCAGGCTCCCGACAAATTAAGCGACAACCGCGCCGATTTCCTGATCGCGGTGACCAAGCGCAGCAGCAAAGTACTTTATGTCGAAGTCGGCCCGGAAGCTTCGGAGACTCCCAATCGCGACCGTTTCCGCGCCGCGGCGGCACGTGCCCGCTTCGGCATGCGCGCCAAGCGCAGGCATGGCGCCACCGTGCACAGCTCGGGCCGCGTCTTCAACGATTGGGTCGAGCGCGCCCGCGCCGATGTCGCGCTGCTTACCACCGAGCTTCCGACCGGCCCCTATCCCTATGCCGGCATCCCGTGGTTCTCGACGGCGTTCGGCCGCGACGGCGTGATCTCGAGCCTGCAGATGCTTTGGCTCAATCCCGGCCTGGCGCGCGGGGTGCTTGCTTTCCTGGCCGAGCACCAGGCGACCGAAACGTCGCCCTTTTCGGATTCGCAGCCCGGCAAGATCATGCATGAGACACGTAAGGGCGAGATGGCGGCGCTGCGCGAACTTCCTTTCGGCCGCTATTACGGAGGCGTCGACACAACGCCGCTCTACATCCATCTGGCTTCCGCCTATGCAGACCGCACCGGCGACATGGCCTTCATCGACAAGCTTTGGCCTTCGCTGAAGGCCGCTGCCGAATGGATGGAGGAGGCGCGCCGCGCCACCGGTTTCGTCACTTACCAGCGCGCCGCCGAGTCAGGCCTCGCCAACCAGGGCTGGAAGGACAGTTTCGATTCTGTCTTTCACGCCGATGGCCGCATCCCCAAAGGACCGATCGCGCTGGTCGAGGTGCAGGGCTATGTCTTTGCCGCCTTCCGCGGCATGGCGGCGCTCGCACGCCGCCGCGGCGAATTCGCGGACGCCGAGCACTGGGAAGGCCGCGCCGAGGAAATGCGGGTCGCGGTGGAACGCGACTTCTGGCTGGACGATATGAACTTCTACGCCTTGGCCATCGACGGCGACGGTCAGCCCTGCAAGATCCGAACGTCAAATGCCGGGCACCTGCTTTTCGTCGGGCTGCCGCAGCCCGAGCGCGCCAGGCTGATCGCCGACCAACTGCTGTCGGCCTCCTTCCATTCCGGCTGGGGGCTGCGGACGCTCGCCGACGATGCGGTGTTCTTCAACCCGATGTCCTACCATAATGGCTCGATCTGGCCGCATGATACGGCGCTTTGCGGCGTGGGCCTTGCGCGTTACGGCGAGCGCGACAGCGTGGTGCGGCTGATGAGTGGTACGTTCGAGTCGGCCGTGCATTTCAACATGCGGCTTCCGGAACTGTTCTGCGGTTTCGCCCGGGCGCCCGGCGAGGCGCCCATCGCCTATCCTGTCGCCTGCCTGCCACAAGCCTGGTCGGCCGGCTCCACTTTCATGCTGATGCAGGCATGCCTGGGTCTGGAAATCGATGGCTGGGAGGGTGAATTGCATGTCACGCGACCGAGGCTGCCGATCGGCATCGATACTCTCACGATCAGGCATCTGACCGTCGGCGAAAAGGCGATCGACCTCACCTTCCAACGGGTTGGTGACCGCGTCGCCGCCTTCCTACCCGACCGGCACGAGGGCCAGGTGCCGCTCATCGTGCGCACGTAAATGAAGCACTGCGACCCCGCCTTCAACAATCGGAAAAGTCGGAACTGATCGCTGGTTTGCGCGTTGCAAACGTGACCCGGCTTGCCCCTCCGCGGCCGGCAAGAACGAAAACAATGAATGTATGGCCGGAGGCAACCTGGCATTTCAATGACACAATATGGCGTCGACCTGTTACTGGTCCTTATTCTCGCAAGCCTCGGATTATCCGCACTAGCGATTTTCATTTCGATATCCCGGTACCGTCGCAATCACCCCAGGGCCTCGGCCATGGCGGGTTCCGGCGACGACTTTGCCACCGAGGCGGCGCGAAAGGTGCTGCGCGAATTCGAGAAGAACGGGCAGTCGGTCGACGCGGCTTTGGTGACGTGGTCGCCTGACACGCTGCGCAAGATCCTCGCCGACGAGTTGCCGGGAGCGCAGGTGATCGTCGTGTCCAATCGCGAACCCTATATCCACAATGAGACGAATGATGGCGGCGTCGAACTTGTCGTGCCGGCGAGCGGACTGGTCTCGGCCCTGGAGCCGATCACGCGTGCCTGCGCTGGCACCTGGATCGCCTATGGCGGCGGCACCGCCGACCGGACGGTGGTCGATGGAAACGACCGCGTGCAAGTGCCGCCTGGCCATCCCTCCTACACGCTGCGCCGTGTCTGGCTCAATGAGGATGAGTATCAAGGTTATTATCTCGGCTTCGCCAATGAAGGCCTGTGGCCGCTCTGTCATATCGCCTTCACGCGGCCGATTTTTCGCGAGTCGGACTGGGAGGCCTATGAAGCCGTCAACCGCAAATTCGCCGAGACGGTGGTTGCCGAGGCTCGCAACGAGCGGCCGATCGTGCTCGTCCAGGACTATCACTTCGCGCTTTTGCCGCGCATGATCCGCGAGCGCCTGCCCGAGGCGATCGTCATCACCTTCTGGCATATCCCCTGGCCGAATTCGGAAGTGTTCAGCATATGCCCGTGGCGCGAGCGCATCCTCGACGGCCTGCTTGGCAGTTCGATCGTGGGCTTCCACACCCAGTTCCACGCCAACAACTTCACCGAGAGCGTCGACCGCTTCATGGAAAGCCGCATCGAGCGTGCCGATGCCGCCATTTCCTATGGCGGCCAGGTGACGCTGGTGCATTCCTATCCGATTTCGATCGAATGGCCGGTCGATCTCCTGAACGCCCTGCCCAGCGTCGAGGAATGCCGGATGCGCGTTCGAAAGCGGTTCAGGATTCCAGCCGGCGCCAAGCTGTGCGTCGGTGTGGAGCGTCTCGATTACACCAAGGGCATCCTCGATCGCTTCCACGCGCTGGAGGAGTTATTCATTCGCCATCCTGAAATGGTGGGTAAAGTCGTGTTCCTGCAGGTCGCGGCGCCGAGCCGGGGTACGTTGCCGGCCTACAAACAGCTGCACGAGGAATGTCTGCGCCGTGCCGAGGAGCTCAATCAGCGCTACGGCAGCCAATCCTACCGGCCGGTGGTCATGGTGGCCGAGCACCATTCGCAGGCTGCGGTCTATGAACTCTATCGCGCCGCCGACATCTGCCTGGTCACCAGCCTGCATGACGGCATGAACCTTGTCGCCAAGGAGTTCGTCGCCTCGCGCGATGACGAGCAGGGCGTGCTTTTGCTCAGCACCTTCGCCGGCGCCTCGCGCGAGCTGCTGGAGGCGCTGATCGTCAACCCTTACGACGCGGCGATGATGAGCGAGGCGATGCTGCAGGCGCTGATCATGGGGCCAGACGAGCAGCACGAGCGCATGCGGCGCATGCGCGAGATCGTGCGCGACAACAATGTCTTTCGCTGGGCCGGCAGCATGCTGCTCGACGCGGCGCGGCTGAGAAAACGCGGCGAGCTCGACCGGGTCACCGCCTTGTACGACCGGCCGGCAGGCGTCACCGGCGACAATGTCGTTTCCATGTTCGAACGCAAACAGGCAGTCGGATTCCGATGAATAATAGTCAGGCAGGCCTTACCCCACCGCTTCCCGAAGGCCGGTGGGCGCTTTTCCTCGATATCGACGGGACCTTGCTGGAGCACGCGGCGCATCCCGACGCCGTCTCGGTCAGCCAGGAGTTGCGCGTTCTTCTGGAGCGGATCGAGCGACGGCTCGATGGCGCACTCGCCTTCATCACCGGCCGCTCGATAGCAGCCGTCGACCATCTGTTCGATCCGTTGAAACTGCGGATTGCCGGCCTCTACGGGCTGGAGCACAGACTTCGGCCGGACGGAAAGATCGAAGCCGCCGACGAACCGGCGGATATGGCGGCACTTGCCGACGAGATCGAACTGGAGCTGGCAAGCAAGGCCGTCTATGTCGAGCGCAAGGGCCCGGTGCTCGCCATCCACACAAGGGCCGCGCCGCAGCTTCTGGCGCGGGCGACGGAGCTGGTCGAGGCAGCGCTCGCGCGCTTGCCGCAGGGCTACCGCGTGATCGCCGGCAATGCCGGCGTCGAGCTGATGCCGCTCGAAGCCGCCAAGGGCGCCGCGATCCGCCGCTTCATGCAGCTCGATCCTTTCACCGGCAGGCGCCCGGTGTTCCTCGGCGACGACACGTCCGACGAGAACGGCTTCGACACGGTCAATGCCGCGGGCGGGATCTCGATCCGCGTCAAGCCGCAGGGCGAGACGGCTGCCCGCTTCGTCATCGAGGACGTTGCGAGCGCCATTGCCTGGCTGGAAGCCAATTTCGGCGAGCCGGTCGCACCAACGGTCAGCCGCAATCTCGTCGCCTAAACCGGCCAAATGCTCCACAGCTATTGCTGCTGCAGCCCGTGATCGTGGCGATGATCTCATTCTTGTCGGTCTTCTTCGTCTCGCGCACGGAAGGTGGCGATTTACGCGGCCGCCAACTTGCCTTGAGGCGCGCGCTGGCGCGTCGGTATGTCGAACCAGCCCTAATTCCTGTCGACCGGCTTGGAGCGCATGCGCGAAACCGTCTCGCGTTCGGCGCGCTTGGAGCGCAGCGGCGGCAGGCCGCGGTCGATGAGGTCCATGTCCTCCAGCACCATGTCGCCCATGCGTTTGAAGGCGATGTCGAGCGCGCCGGCGCGATGCGCCGAACGCAGGAAGCCGGGGAGAGTGCGGACGGGATGATCCTTGGCCAGCGGCTCCTCCGGGAAGACGTCGCTTGCAACGACGATGTGGCCGCTCTTCACCGCTTGCATCAATGCCGGGAAATCGACGACGCCGGCGCGGCTGAGCAGGATGAAGGCCGCGCCCTTGCGCATCCTGGCAAAGGCATCGGCACCCAGAAAGCCCTGGTTCTCGCTGGTGACGGAAGCGACGACGAAGACGAAATCGCTTTGCGACAGCACCTCGTCCAGCGAGGCCGGCTCGACGCCATTGTCGACCAGGATCGACGGCGGCAGCCACGGATCATAGACCTTGGTGCGGGTACGAAAACCGGTCAGCAGGCGGTTGAGCGCGCGGCCGAGATCGCCGAAGCCGATGATGCCCACGTCGGCGCCGGAGAGAAGCCGCGCGGTCTGGTTGCCGTCGCCGCCCCACAATTCGTTGCCCTGCCGGAAAGCGAGGTCGGCGTCGACAATGTTGCGAGCGAGGTTCAGCGCCATGGCGAGGCCAAGCTCCGCCACAGGTTCGGCAAAAACCAGCCCGGTGGTGACGACATGGATGCCGCGCGCGAACAGCGTCTCATAGGGCATGTTATTGAGGAGGTTGGTCTCGACGTTGAAGATGCAGCGCAGCGCCTTCAGCTTTTCCAGGGTGTCGGAGGAAATCGGCGGTTGGCCGATGATGTAACGCGCCTCGGCCAAAGTTTCGGCGGGTAGGGCGGAAACGTCTTCCGGCGTGGTCTCGACAATGCGATAGTGGCTGCGCAGGCGTGCCAGTTGCGGCGGCGTGAAGATCAGGTCGAGCGTGCGCGGTTCGGGTGCGCTGATCACCAGCGGCAAGGTGTTGTCGGACATGTTTTCCTCCCGGGACACGATTGGATCGCGTCAATCACTTCTTTCCAGTCTTACTCCCGGTGAAACGATTTACAAGAACGAAAAATCGATTTATCGAATGGAATGGCGAGGTGGCTGATCGGCTGCCTGCCCTCGGGAGGAAGTCAATGGCGCAACAGGAAGCGCGGCAAAGGCGTCCGTCGATCCATGACGTGGCAAGCCATGCCGGCGTGTCCGCGGCCACTGTCTCCAAGGTGCTGGCCGGCGTCACCACGGTAAAGCCTGAAAACGCGCAGCGCGTCTTCGATGCCGTCGAACGCCTGGGCTACCGCGTCGATCCTCTAGCTTCCGACATGCGCAGGGCTAAGCGCCGCATCATCGGCGCGATCATGCCGGAATTCGAAAGCGAGTTCTTCGGTTCGATGGTCACCGAGCTGGAAGGCCTTGCCGAGCAGCGCGGCTATACGCTGGTCGCGGCGTCGAGCCGTGAATCGGAGGCGCGCGAGAAAGAGATTCTCGCCCGCATGCATGACTGGCGCGTTGCCGGCGTAGTGCTGGCGCCGGTGCGCAATGAGCACGGGCCGGCCGCTGCCTTCATGAAAGCCCATGGCATGACGGGCGTGCTGATCGACCGCGTCTTGTCCGACGACGCCTTCGATACCGTCTCGGCCGATAGCTTCGCGGCCAGCGCCGAAGTGGCGCGGATGCTGATCGGCAATGGGCACAGCCATATACTGGTCATCGGCCTTGCCGAGCAGGCGGCGACCGTGCGGGCGCGCCTGGAAGGTTTTCGCAGCCAGGCGCTGGCGCTCAACCCGTCGGTGCGCATCGACGTCATCACGTCCGAAGTCAGCGTCGCGCCGCTGCGGTCGTCGCTGCGCGACTATTTCGGGCGCGGCGAGCGGCCGACCGCGGTCTATTCGCTGCTTTTGAAGGGCACGCTTGTCGCGCTGTCGGAATTCCGCCGGCGCGGCTGGCACTGCCCGGACGATATCTCGCTGGTCGGCTTCGACGACGCCGAATGGATGCAGGTGACATGGCCGGCGATCGCGGCCGTGGTGCAGCCGGTGCGCCAGATCGCCAGCGAGGCGATGAACCTTCTGTTTCGCAGGGTCGAGGGTGATGCGGGACCACCCACGGCGCGACTCGAGCCCTGCCAGGTGTTGATGCGGGAATCCGTTGGCTCGCCAGGCAGCGGCCCGCATTCCGGGGGAGGAGATCGACAACAGCCCCCATTGTCGTGAGCGGAAGCATGCGCCGGCCCTGGCCGTGGCATCCGGCGCCAAAGATCGAACGGAGGATCGAATGATATCGCATTTCTTGAAGATAAATCGATTTACACTTGCCGTAGGCGTCGCGCTTGCGTTCTCCGCCGTCGGCGTCGCCAAGGCCGAGGACGGGGAATATGGCGTGCTGATGAAGACGCTGGCCAACCCGTTCTGGGGCGCGATGGCGCAGGGTGTCGCGGACGGCGCCAAGGAAGCCGGGGTGAAATATTTCCAGCAGGCGGCCGAGAGCGACCAAGCGGCCGAGCCGCAACTCAACCTTTGCAACACCATGCTTGAGCGCAAGCCGGTGGCGATGATCACCGCCGCCATCAACTCGACCAATCTTCTGCCTTGCCTGAAGTCGGCGCAGGAGGCCGGCATCAAGATCGTCGATCTCGACAACAATCTCGACCAGGCGGTGCTCGACAAGGAAGGCGTCAAGGTCACCTTCCATATCGGCTCCGACAACATCGCCGCCGGCGCGCAGGGTGCGGAATATCTCGCCAACAAGCTCGGCAAGGACGCCAAGGGTCCGGTGCTGGTGATCGAAGGCCTCTCGGGTAACATCACCGGCGAGAAGCGCGCCAAAGGCTTTGCCGACAAGCTGAAGGAACTCGCGCCCGGCCTTGAAATCGTCGCCTCGCTGCCGGGCGACTGGGACCGCGGCAAGGCCGCCTCGATCGCCACCGACACGCTGACCGCGCATCCCGATCTCGTCGCCATCTTCTGTGCCAATGACGGCATGGCGCTTGGTGCGGTCGAGTCGGTCTATGCGGCGGGCAAGGGTTCGCAGGTGACGATCATCGGCGTCGACGGCAATGTCGATGCGGTGAAGTCGATCAAGGAAGGCCGCCTCAACGCCTCTGTCGCGCAGCTTCCCTATCTCGTGGGCAAGCAGGCGGTGGAGAACGTCAAGAAGGCGCTCGGCGGCGAGAAGGTCCCGGAAAGCATTGCCGTGTCGACTTTGGTGCTGACCAAGGACGTGCTCGACGCCGGCAAGGAGCCGATGCTGCAATATGTGAAATAGTCCTCCCGGACTGGCTGGCGCCAGTCTACCCTTGCGCCAGCCAACTTTTTTGCAATAGCGAGGCAAGATGGCTTCCGAAACGACGCAGCCCGGCTTCTGGGCTCGGGTGCAGCGCGCATCCGTCGAAAGGCTCCACATCAGGATGGAGTCCCTGGTGGTGCTTCTGGCGCTGAGCACGGCGATGGCGCTCTTGTCGCCCTATTTCCTGTCGCTCAGCAATTTCCTCAACATCCTTTTGGCCACCTCGACGATCGGCGTGCTGGCGATTGCCGCCACCTTCGTCATCGGTTCGGGCGGGCTCGACCTGTCGCTCGGCTCCGTGATGGGCCTTGCCGGCGTGGCCGGCGCCTTCGTGGCGGTCAATCTCGGCTGGCCATCGGTGTTGGCGGTGATCGCCTGCATTCTGGCCGGCGCGATCGCCGGCTACATCAACGGCCAGTTGGTCACCCGTGCCTTCGTGCCGGCCTTCATCGTCACGCTCGGCATGCTGGGCCTGGCGCGCGGGTTGGCGCTGGTCATCTCGAAGGGCAGGGCGATCTACGGCCTGCCGCCCGAGATCGTCTATATCGGTCAGGGCCGGCCCTTCGGTGTCCCCATGCCGGTCATCATCTTCGTGCTCACCGCGATCGTCGCGCATGCGGTGCTCGCCTATACGCGCTTCGGCCGACACACGCTGGCGCTGGGGGATAGTGAAGGAGCTGCCCGCGCGGCCGGCATCCGTGTCGAGCATCACCGCCGCATCATCTACACGCTGTCGGGCGCGCTTGCCGGGCTCGCCGGCCTGCTCTTCACCGCCCGCGTCAATGCCGGCGATCCGACGGCCGGCATCAACTACGAGCTTACCGCAATCACGGCGGCGATTATCGGTGGCACCAACCTGTTCGGCGGCCGCGCCTCGATCCTCGGCACGATGATCGGCGCGCTGATCATGGGCGTGCTGCAGAACGGTCTGACGCTGCTTGCCGTGCAATCCTATTACCAGCAGATGGCGATCGGCGCGGTGCTGATCCTCGCAGTCTTCATCGACCAGTACCAGGTGCGGAAGGAGTCGCGCGTATGACCCTGCTTTCGCTTCGCGGCATCCGCAAGAGTTTTGGCGCGGTCGATGTTTTGCATGGGGTCGACCTTTCGGTCGCAGTCGGCGAGGTGGTCGGGCTGGTCGGCGACAATGGCGCCGGCAAGTCGACGCTGATGAAGACCATCACCGGCATCTACCGTGCCGACACCGGCTCGATCGAATTCGACGGTAAGGACATACTGGCGCTGGATCCCGGCCAGCGCCGCCGGCTCGGCATCGAGATGATCTACCAGGATCTTTCTCTCGCCAAACAGCAGGACGTGGCCTCGAACATCTTCCTCGGACGTGAGCCAACGAAAAGGCTGTTCGGCCTGTTCCCCGGTTTTGTGGATAAAAGCGAGATGGATCGTCAGGCTGCGAAAATGATTGAGCGGCTGGGCGCGCACCTGCCGTCGATAAACCGATCGGTCGGTTCGTTTTCCGGAGGCCAGCAGCAAACGGTGGCGATCGCGCGTGCGCTCACCTTCAACCCGAAGCTCGTCATCATGGATGAGCCGACGGCGGCGCTTGCTGTGCGCGAGGTGCAGAGCGTGCTCGACCTCATCCGGCGGCTGAAGTCGGAAGGCATCGCCGTCATCCTGATCTCGCACCGGCTGAACGACGTGCTGTCGGTCACCGACCGCATCGTCGTGCTGCGCCACGGCAGGGCGGATGCCGATCTCGTCACCGCCAACACCAACATGAACGAAGTCGTCAGCCGCATCGTCGGCGGCGGCGATACGGCCGCAGCGGCGGCGCATGAGCAACGAGGCTGACATGAACACCTTCGGACTGCACACTTTCGCCATCGCGCCGGTCTGGGACCTCGCCCGCATCGAGCCGCAGATGGACAGGCTCAAGGAATATGGCATCGGGCTGATGGAGATCCCTTTGCTTCGGCCTGAGGAGATCGACACCAAGCGGACGCGCAGCTTTGCCAATCACTACGGCGTCCAACTTATCCCCTCGCTCGGCCTACCGCGCGCGCTCGACGTGGTCGAGCGGCCGGACGAGGCGCTCGACTTCCTGCAGCCGGCCTTCAAGGTCTGCAACGAGGTGGGTGCGGAAGCGCTCGGCGGCGTCACCTATGGCACGATCGGCAAGACCACTGGCCGGGCGCCGACACAAAGGGAGATCGACGGCATGTGCCGCTTCCTCGAACGGGCGGCGAAATCGGCGAAGGCGCGCAGCCTCAAGCTCGGCATCGAGCCCTGCAACCGCTACGAGACGCATCTGATCAACCGCGGCATCGACGCGGCGCGGATCATCGAGCGCGTCGGCGCCGACAACATTTTTATTCATCTCGACACCTATCATATGCATATCGAGGAGGAGAGTTTTGCCGTTGGCTTCGAGGCGGCGGCGCCTTATCTCGGCTATGTGCATGTGTCGGAAGCCAATCGCGGCGTGCCGGGACGCGGCATGCTCAACTGGGCGGCCTGCATGAAGGCAATCGCCGATATCGGTTACGAAGGCGCGATCACGCTCGAAAGCATGAACCATGTCGATGTCGACATCGCCGGCGGGCTCGCCGTGTGGCGGCCGGTGGCGGAAGATCCCCGCGACGTCATCGAGGTCGGCCTGCCGTTCCTGCGCGAGGAGGCGAAGAAGGCCGGACTGACGCTCGGATAGAATCGCGTTGCGCAGTCGAGAGTGACCGAAGCCTGGACGGCGCTATTTGCCGAACCGGATACCTCGTGCAATGTGGCTTCGGAGTATCGAAAATCGTGCCATTCGTCAGCACAGGCGGCGTCGCGCTGCACCACCGCTACATAGAAGCGAAGGGCCCTTCGCGTCCGACCATCTTCATCAATTCGCTCGGTACCGACTTCCGGATATGGGACGACATCGTCGCGAAGCTGGCGGGCGAAATGCCGATGCTCGTCTACGACAAACGCGGCCACGGGCTCTCGGATATTGGAAGCGGTGTTCGCTCGATCGACGACCACGTCGAGGATTTGAGCGCGCTTATAGATCACTTCGGTTTCGATAAGGTGGTGCTCTACGGCCTGTCGGTTGGCGGCATGGTCGCGCAAGGGCTCTGTGCCCGGCGGCCCGAGCTCGTCGATGCGTTGATCCTGGGCGACACCGCGCACAAGATCGGCACCGCCGAGAGCTGGAACAGCCGCATCGCGACCGTCGAGCGCGACGGTATCGAGGCGATCGCCGACGCCGTGCTCAAGGGGTGGTTCACGCCGGAGTTTCATGCCAAGCGCGCCGCGGATCTTGCCGGCTGCCGCAACATGCTGACTAGGCAGGCGCTGCCGGGTTATATCGGCACCTGCATGGCGGTCCGCGACGCCGATTTCACCGAGAGCGCCCGGCGCATTGCGGTGCCGACACTCTGCATCGTCGGCCACCAGGACGGCTCGACGCCGCCAGATCTCGTCCGCTCGCTGGCCGACCTGATCCCCGGCGCACGCTTCGAAGTGATCCGCAATGCCGGGCACATTCCCTGCATCGAGCAGCCCGAAGCGCTGACCGCTCTTATCCGAGGCTTTGTCGCCTCGCTTAATGGTCAGTGAGATTAGATACCGTTCAGGACAGGCCATAACCGCGCCGGACCTCAAACCCGCTCCAGCGCGATGGCGATGCCCTGGCCGACGCCGATGCACATGGTGGCCAAAGCGAGCTTGCCGCCGCGCTCGCGCAGTTCGAGCGCCGCCGTGCCGGTGATGCGCGCGCCGGACATGCCGAGCGGATGACCAAGGGCGATCGCGCCGCCATTCGGATTGACGTGCGCGGCATCCTCGGCGATACCGAGCTGGCGCAGCACGGCAATGCCCTGGGAGGCGAAGGCTTCGTTCAATTCGATGACGTCGAACTGTTCGGGCGTCAGGCCGAGGCGGGCGCTAAGCTTCTTGGTGGACGGCGCCGGACCGATGCCCATGATGCGCGGCGCCACGCCGGCGACGGCACCCCCGAGGATGCGGGCGATCGGCGTCAGGCCATGCTTCTTCGCCGCCGATTCCGAAGCGATGATGAGGGCCGCCGCACCGTCATTGACGCCGGAAGCATTGCCGGCGGTCACCGTGCCGCCTTGGCGGAACGGAGTCGGCAATTTGGCCAGCGCCTCGATGGTGGTACCCGCGCGGGGGTGTTCGTCCTTCGCGACGACGATCGGATCGCCTTTCTTCTGCGGGATCGTCACCGGCGTGATCTCCTTCGCCAACCGGCCATTTTCTTGCGCGGCGACCGCCTTGTCCTGGCTACGGACCGCGAAGGCGTCCTGGTCGGCTCTGCTGACGGAAAAGTCCTCGGCGACGTTCTCGCCGGTCTCCGGCATGGAATCGACGCCGTACTGCTTCTTCATCAGCGGGTTGACGAAGCGCCAGCCGATGGTGGTGTCGTAGATCTCGGCGTTGCGCGAGAAGGCGGCGTCCGCCTTCGGCATGACAAAGGGCGCGCGGCTCATAGATTCCACGCCGCCGGCGATCATCAGCTCGGCCTCGCCGGCCCTGATGGCGCGCGCGGCGATCGTGACGGCATCCATGCCAGAGCCGCACAAACGATTGACGGTCGATCCCGGAATGTCCTGGGGCAAGCCGGCAAGCAGCAGCGCCATGCGCGCCACGTTGCGGTTGTCCTCGCCGGCCTGGTTGGCGCAGCCATAAACGACGTCATCCACGGCCGCCCAATCGACGCCGGCATTGCGCTCGACCAGCGCCCTCAGTGGGATTGCGCCGAGATCGTCGGCGCGGACGGAGGACAACGCGCCGCCGAAGCGACCGATGGGCGTGCGGATGTAGTCGCAGATGAAGGCTTCGGCCATCTATGCAGCTCTCCCTTCGGCGGTCCCTTGATGCGCCGCCTTGGTGCGGGCCTGCAGGTCGCGCAATGTCTTCAGCTCGAGTTCCGTCGGCGCCGGCGTCTCGTCAAGGGCCTCCGCGAACTTGACCGTCCAGCCACAGGTCTCCTGCACCTGCTCGCGTGTGACGCCGGGATGCAGCGACACCACGGTAAACTCCGTGGTCACCGGGTCCGGCTTCCAGATGGCGAGGTCGGTGATCAAAAGCGTCGGCCCGGCGGTATCGATGCCGAGCCGCTTGCGATGATCGCCGCCGTCGCCATGGCCGAAGGAGGTGAAGAAGTCGATCTTCTCGACCATGCCGCGCTTCGACTGGGCCATGGTGATGTAGACCTGCCTCGACGAGGTGGCGATCTCCGGCGCGCCGCCGCCGCCGGGCAGGCGGATCTTGGGATGCGCATAGTCGCCGATGACGGTGGTGTTGATATTGCCGAATTTGTCGAGCTGGGCGGCGCCCAGGAAGCCGATCGAGATGCGGCCGCCCTGCAGCCAGTAGCGGAACATCTCCGGCACCGCGACAGTGGTGACCGCCGTCTCGCACAATTCGCCGTCGCCGATCGACAGCGGCAAGACGTCGGGCGCGGTGCCGATGGTGCCGCTCTCATAGATCAGCGTAATGTCGGGCGCATGGGTCAGCCGCGCGACATTGCAGGCGGCCGACGGCGCGCCGATGCCGACGAAGCAGACATCCTCGCTTTTCAGCGCGCGGCTGGCGGCGATCGTCATCATCTCGTTCGGGGTGAAGCTCAGATTGTCCGCGTCGCTCATGCGGCTTTCCTCAAATGCTCGACGCGGCAGGCAAAGTCGTCCGCGCTGCTGTCGATGACGTTCTTCCGGATCCAGGCCTGGAAGCGGTCGCGATCGGCGGCGATCTCGTCCCATTCCAGATAGGCGGCGTTGTCGCGCTCGTAATAGCCATGCGCATAGGAGGGATGCGAGCCGCCCGGCACGACGGAAATCGCCGCGATCGTCCAGCTCGGCAGCACGGTGAGATTGGGGTGGAGGTCGGCGAAATTGTCGACCACTTCCTCGACCGTCACCACTGCGCGCTTTGCGGCAAGAACAGCCTCCTTCTGGATGCCGATGATGCCCTCGACCAGCACGTTGCCTTTGCGGTCCGCCTTCTGCGCGTGGATGAAGGTGACGTCGGGCCTTATCGCCGGAACGGCGGCCAGCACCTCGCCTGTGAACGGGCAAGTGACCGATTTGATGTTGGGATTGACCGCGGCAAGACCGGCGCCGCGATAGCCGCGAAACACCGCGCAGGGCAGGCCGGCGGCGCCCGCCTCATAGGCATTGGCCATGCCGGCGTGGCTGTGCTCCTCGACCTCGATGACGCGCGGAAAGCCGTTCTCGATGGCGTCGCGGGCGCGCCTGAGCAGGCCTACGCCCGGATTGCCGACATAGGAGAAGACGATTTTCCTCGCCATGCCCATGCCGATCATCTGGTCGTAGATCAGGTCGGGCGTCATGCGGATCAGCGTCAGGTCGCGAAAGCCCTGGCGGATCGCCTCATGCGCGGCGGCGGTGGGAATCAGATGGGTAAAGCCCTCGAAGGCCGCCGTATCGCCATCATGCAGGTTTTCCGCGACCGCCTCTTTCAGCGGCAGGAACTTGACCATCTACAGGCTCCGCGAAAGTTCGCATTGCGAACATATGTTTTATATGAGATACTTCTAGCTCCAACCTTTGCATAGAGTCAACGCCAGCCCGGAGAGGTGAGTGGAAGAGGAAGCCATTTCACGCGACCATGTCGGCTCGCTGGAACGCGGCCTGGCGGTGATGGAAATCCTCGCGCGCCATCCGGCCGGCATGACGCTGACCGAGATGGCCGAGCAGGCGGACCTCACCCGAGCGGGCGCCCGCCGCTTTCTGCTGACATTGGTCGCCACGGGCTATGCGACCCAGTCCGGCCGGCTGTTTTCGCTGTCGCCGCGTCTTTTGACGGTCGCGCGGACCTGGCTCGGCGGCGCATCGCTCTGGACGTTCGCGGCGCCGATCATGCGCGAGGTGGCGGGCAAATTCGACGAAGCCTGCAACGCGGCGGTGCTGTCGGGCGAGGATGTCGTCTATGTCGCGCGCATCCCCGGGCGGCGAATCTTAAGCGTCGCGCTCGATGTCGGCACGCGGCTGCCGGCCTATTGCACGTCGATGGGGCGAGTGCTGCTTTCCGGTCTGGCCGCAGACGACTTGAAGACCTTCCTGGCGCAAGCGACCATCGAGCGGCGGACGCCGAAGACGATCACCGGCCGCGCCGCGCTCGGCAAGGCGGTCGACAAGGCGAGGGCAGAGGGCTTTGCCATCGTCGACGAGGAACTGGAACTCGGCCTGCGCTCGATCGCGGTGCCGATCGTCGATCGCGCCGGCCGCACCGTCGCCGCCATCAACGTCTCGACGCAGTCGGCGCGTTTCTCGGTCGAGGCGATGGAGCGCGACATCCTGCCGGTGCTGCGCCAGGCCAAGCAGCGCGTCGAAGAGTTCTTCTTCGTTTGAACGGCGCGTCTCCGATCCTGCCGGTTGATGCAGCCCCCATGTTCATTCCGCGCCCAACTCCTCATTCTTGAATCGTGATGAAGCTTCGTTGACGGGGGAATTCAAATCCGATATTGAACAGGATTATACAGGTCCATTGAACAGGTATCGATATGGCCCGTCGCGCGACGCAGATCACTCCCGGCACGGGCAAGCCCGAGCAGATCGCGACGGTTCTGGAGCATGAGATACGCTCCGGCCTGCTCGGCTTCGGCGACCGCCTGCAGAGCGAAAACGAGCTCGTCCAGCGCTTTTCCGTCAGCCGCAACACGGTCCGCAAGGGGCTCGAGGAACTGTCGAGCCGCGGGCTGATCACCACCAAGGTCGGCATCGGTTCGTTCGTTACCTTCGACGGCATGCCGGTCGACGACGCGATCGGCTGGTCGCGCGCGCTTGCCAATGCGGGCGCCAATGCCGAGACCCGCACATTGCGGCTCGAGATCATCGAGGACGCCGAACTGGCTGCCAGGCTCGGCGTCGAGAGCTCGTCCTTCATCGCCGTCGATCGCGCCCGGACCAATGCCGACGACGGTCATGCCATCTCGATCGAGCGCAGCCGGCTGCCGCTGTCGCCGGAGTTGGAAGACATACCGCTGCGCGGACTACGGGAGGGCTCGCTGCACCAGACGCTGCGCGGGGCAGGGCTCGTTCCCGATCACGGTGAGGAATGGGTCGACATCGAGATGCTGAGCGCCGCCGACGCGGCGATCCTCGCCTGCGCTCCCGGCACGCCGTTCCTGCGCACACGCCGCCTGACGCGCGCCGCCGACGGGCGTGCCATCGAATTCGTCACCAGCCTGCTCAATCCGGCGCATTTCGCGCTGCACCTGGAGTTCTGAGCATGGTGGCCGACGCGATGGATCGGGCTATAGGCGCGCTGATCGGCGGGGCGCTGGGCGATGCGCTCGGCATGCCGACGCAGCTTCTGTCGCCGGCCCGCATCGCCGAGCTCTACGGCCATGTCGAGGAGTTCGTCGCGCCTGCCGCCGATCACCCGGTGTCGAAAGGGCTGCCGGCCGGCGCGATCACCGACGATACCGAACAGGCGCTGCTGCTTGGCCGCATCCTGGTCGAGTCCGGCGAGCGTTTCGATCATGCGCGCTGGGTCAACGCGCTGCTCGACTGGGAGCGCGAGGTCAAGGCGCGCGGCAGCTACGACCTGCTTGGACCATCGACCAAGCGCGCCATCGATGCCATCAATGGCGGCGTGCCGGCGGAGGAGGCCGGGCGCAGCGGCGACACCAATGGCGCTGCGATGCGCATCGCGCCGGTCGGCATCATGATGCCGCCGGAGCCGCTCGCCGCGCTCGTGGCCAAGGTGGCGGAAACCTGCCGGGCCACGCACAACACCTCGATCGCCATCGCATCGGCTGCCGCTGTCGCCGCCGCCGTCAGCCTCGGTGTCTCGGGCGGCGATTGGCGTGTCGCTTCCGATCATGCGGTCGCCGCCGCAAGGCTAGGTGCTGCGCTCGGCCATTGGGTAACCGGCGGCGACATCGCCGCGCGCATCGTCTGGGCACAGGAGCTTGTCCGCGGCAAGGCGGAGAAGGAAGCCATCAAGCTGATCGTCGACCTGGTCGGCACCGGCGTCGCCAGCCAGGAGTCGGTGCCGGCGGCCTTCGCCGTGCTGGAGGTCGCGCAAGGCGATGCGTGGCGAGCGGCCGTCATCGCAGCCAATCTCGGAGGCGACACCGACACGATCGGTGCGATTGCCGCCGGCATGGCCGGCGCCTGCGCCGGCCTGTCGAGGCTGCCGCCGGACCGCATCGCCCGGCTGCATGGCATCGACATTGCGGACGTCCGTGCGCTGGCTGGGGATCTGCTCGCCGGACGCGGCTCCAAGACCGGCCCAGGCCAGGAGGTTGCCTGATGAGCGGGCGGCTCGTCCATGTCGGCAGCGCCGTGGTCGACTATGTCTACCGCATCGATGCGTTGCCGGCGGCCGGCACGGAAAAGACCGCGTCAGCTTACGCGCGGGTCGCCGGTGGCGGCTTCAATATGATGGTGGCGGCGAGCCGCACCGGCATGAAGGTGGTGTTCGGCGGCCAGCTCGGCACCGGGCCGGACGGAGACTTCCTGCGCAAAGCCTTCGCGGCCGAAGGCATCGAGACGCTGACGCCGCCATCGCCTTCGATGGACAGCGGCAATTGCGTCGCGATGATCAGCGGCGACGCCGAACGCACTTTCGTCTCCTGGCCGGGCGCCGAGAGCCGGCTCACGCCGGACATGATGAAGCCAGTGCAAGTCGTTCCGGGCGATTGGGTTTTTACCTCCGGCTATACGCTGAGTTATCCCGGCAGTCGCGACGCGCTTGCCGATTGGATCGAGGCGCTTCCGGCTGGCATTCCTTTCGTCTTCGATCCGACGCCGGTGATCGCCGACATTCCACGGCCGATCCTGGACAGGGTTCTGGCGCGTACGACCTGGCTGAGCTGCAACACCAATGAGGCCGCCGAGATTGCCGGCGCCGGCGATGCCCAGACCGTCGCGATCCGATTGCTCGCCGAGCATTGCCCCAGGGCTGAAGGCGTCGTCATCCGCGCCGGCGCGCATGGCTGTCTCGTGCGCATGGCCGATGGCGGCACCCGCGCGGTGCCTGGCTTCAAGGTGGAAGCCGTCGACACCAATGGGGCCGGCGACACGCATATCGGCGCCTTCGTCAGCGGCCTTTCGCGCGGCATGGGCGCTTGCGAGGCGGCACGCTATGCCAATGCGGCCGCCGCGCTTTCGGTCACCCGCCATGGCGGGTCTTCGGCGCCGACCGACATGGAAATCCAGGAATTCCTGACTGAGCGCGGCGAAGCGACGACCGCGCTCGGCCGGGCGGAAGCGACTGCAACTTAACAAGCCCGTCAATCGGGCAAACAATGAGAGGAAAAGAACATGCGCATGCCCAGACTGACCGCTTTCCTGACGGCAACGGCCGTCTTCGTCTCAGCCTTCACGCTGGCCGCACGGGCCGCCGAGGAAGTGCATGTGCTCAACTGGAAAGGCTATGGCGCCGACGAGCCATGGGCGGTCGCCAATTTCGAGAAGGCGACCGGCTTCAAGGTGGTCAACGACTTCTTCAACTCCGAACAGGAGATGCTGACCAAGATCCGCACCAATCCCGGCCTCTACGACGTCGTCATGATCAACGCCGCCTTCAACGACCAGGCGATGGCCGGCAAGCTGATCCAGCCGATCGATGTCTCGAAGCTTTCCAACTATGCCGACATCGCTAAGGACAAGGCCAGCTCGCCGATGCTCAACCATGACGGCAAGGTCTACGGCGTGCCGTGGGTGTGGGGCCTGACGGCTCTGGCGATCAACGACAAGTCCTTCGACAAGCCGCCGACGAGCATCGCCGAGATGTGGAACCCGGCGCATAAGGGCCGCGTCATCATCCGCGACGACGCCGTCGAGGCGGTGCAGTTCGGCGCGATCGCTTCGGGTCAGGACATCAACGACATCAAGGATATGGACGCGGTCAAGGCGAAGCTCACCTCGCTGATGCCGCAGATCAAGACCTTCTGGAGCTCGGAGAACGACTGGAACCAGATGGTCGCCTCCAACCAGATCGACATCGGCACCTATTGGAGCGGCTCGGCCGACCGCGCCAAGACCCATTTCAAGCTGCCGGTCTCGCTGGTCATCCCGCAGGAAGGCGCCGTCGCCTGGCTCGACGCCTTCTCGATCCCGGTCGGCTCGAAGAATGTCGCGGGCGCCGAGGCCTTCATCAACTATATGATTGACCCGAAATTCTACGTCGAATGGGTGACCAAGGTCGGCGCGCCGGTTTCGGCCAACACCAAGGCGGTCGACGCGCTGCCCGAGGACGCCTTCAACCGCAAGGTCATGGGTAGCCCGGATGTCGCCAAGCGTATCCAGTTCCAGGCGCCGATCACCGACGCGCAGCGCGAGAAGTACCTGGCGCTGTGGCAGGAGCTGAAGGTCAACGTGAAGTAATCACGTCTTTCGGGAGGAGAGGCAACTATGGCTGACCAGCTTGCGATCGGTTCGCGCCGCGGACTGAAGCCGGCCCTGCCGCTTCTCCTTCCCGCCTATCTTTGGCTGACGGTAGCGATCTTCCTGCCGCTGTCGGCCATGGTCTTCTTCTCCTTCATGACCGACCTGCCACTGGCCGGAAAGGAATGGTCGTTCACGCTCGGCAATTACGCAGCCTTCTTCTCGCAGAGCCTCTATTCGACGCTGTTGCTTTCATCGCTGCGGCTCGGGCTCGAAGTGACGCTGTGGTGCGTCGTTATCGGCTACCCGGCGGCCTATGTATTGGCAAAGGTGCTGAAAGGGCGCAGCCGCGAGGCGATCTTCCTGCTCGTCATCCTGCCGTTCTGGTCGAACGGGCTGGTGCGCATCTTTTCCTGGGCGATGGTGCTGCGCGAAGGCGGCATCCTCGATACGGCCCTCAACGCCGTGCTGCCGTTCAAGATCAACATTGATCTCATGTATTCCTACCCTGCCGTCATCATTGGCCTGGTGCACTCCTATGTGCCCTATATGGTGCTGACCTGCTATCTCACGCTGCAGGCCATCGACGACTCGCTGATCGAGGCCGGTCGCTCGCTTGGCGCGTCGCGGCGGCAGGTGCTGTGGCGGGTGATCATTCCGCTGTCGATGCCGGGCCTGATCGCAGGTGCCGCGCTGATCTTCGTGCCGGTGGTCGGCTCCTTCATGGAGCCGCGTATCCTCGGCGGCCGCACCGGCACTTTCTACGGTACCGTCATCGAGGATCAGTTCGTCGCCGTCTTCAACTGGCCGCTGGGCGCGGCACTCTCCTTTATCCTGCTCGCGGTGGTGCTGATCATCCTGGCGCTGGCGGCGCCTGTCCTGCGGAGGACTGCGTGATGGCGACGACGCGCATCCTCGAATGGCTCGGGCGCTTCTACATCGTGCTTTTGCTGGGCTTCCTCTACCTGCCGATCATCATCATGGCGGCAATGTCCTTCAATGCTTCGCCTTTCTACCAGTTGCCGTTCGAGTGGACGACGGACTGGTACGCCTCGCTCTGGCAGAACGACCAGCTGATCGCCGCGACCTGGAACAGCATCGAGATCGCCGTCATCACCACTTTGATCTCGACGGTACTGGGCTCGATGGCTTCGCTGGCGCTCTATCGCTACGAGTTCCGTGGCAAGAAAGTCCTGCAGGCGCTGCTCTTCCCGCCGATCGCCATTCCGTGGCTGATCACCGGCACGGCAATGCTGATCTTCTTCTTCGGCGTCGGCATCGGCCGCGGGCTCATTGCTATCCTGCTCGGCCATGTCGCGCTGGCGCTGCCTTACGTGATCGTCGTGGTATCGGCCCGGCTGCAGACCTTCGCACCTGAGCTGGAGGAGGCGGCGCGCTCGCTCGGCGCCAACCAGTGGCAGGTGACCATGCGCGTGACTTTGCCCTGGATCATGCCCGGGGTTATAGCCGGCGGGCTGTTCGCCTTCGCGGTGTCGTTCGACCAGTTCGTGGTCTCGTATTTCCTGTCGACGCCGGGACAGACGACATTGCCGGTCGAAATCTATGCCGCGATCCGCAAGGGTTTTACGCCCGAGATCAATGCGGTCTCGACGATCATCATTGTCGTGTCGATGGCGCTGATGCTGCTCACGGCGCGCTTCTTCAAGTTTGGCGGAGAGAAATAATGGCTGGCGTCCAGGTCGCGAACGTCTCGCGCAGCTTCGGCGCGCACAAGGCGCTGGACGATGTCTCGATCGACTTTGCCGACGGCGGGTTCTATGCGCTGCTCGGCCCTTCGGGCAGCGGCAAGACCACGCTGCTCCGCCAGATCGCCGGCTTCGATTTTCCCGACGCCGGCAGCATCGCCATAGGCGGCGAGAGCGTCGAGCGCGTGCCGGTCGAAAAGCGGTGCATCGGCATGGTGTTCCAGAACTATGCGCTGTTTCCCAATATGAGCGTCGCCGAAAATGTCGCCTTCGGCCTCTCGGTGCGCGGCGAGCCGAAGGCGACGATCGCTACGGAAGTGCAGCGCGCGCTCGATCTCGTGCAGCTCGGCAAGCTTGGCGGGCGAAAGCCGCACCAGCTCTCCGGCGGCCAGCGCCAGCGCGTAGCGCTGGCGCGGGCCATCGTCACCAAGCCGCGCGTGCTCTTGCTCGACGAGCCGCTTGGCGCGCTCGACAAGGCGCTGCGCGTCGACATGCAGATCGAGCTGAAGCGCATCCAGCGCGAGATCGGCATCACCACCATCTTCGTCACACACGACCAGGAAGAGGCGCTGACGATGAGCGACCGCATCGGCATATTGCGTGACGGCAGGCTGGTGCAGGAAGGGCCGCCGGAGGAGATCTACGACCGGCCGCAAAGCGAGTTCGCCGCGACCTTCCTCGGCGACGCCAATATCTTTCGCGGCGACGCGACCGGCTCCGGGATCAAGCTGCCCGACGGCACGACGATCGCGGCTTCGACAGGCGCAGCGGTGCCGGCCGGCACCAAGGCGAGCTGCGCGGTTCGGCCCGAGCGCATCCGGATTTCGCCCGGCGCGGCAAAGCCCGATCAAGCCAATGCCAACACGCTTACTGGGCAGGTCTCGAAACGCATCTTTGCCGGCAACAACAGCACCTATTTCGTCGACCGCTTCGGCCAGACGCTGAAGGTGATCGTCCAGAACACCGGCGCCGAGCGCCTGGCCGAAGGCCAGCCTGTGGTGCTGAGCTGGTCGCCGGACAGCACGGTGCTGATCGCGGCCTGACTGATGGGAAATGATGGCGCGGGCCTTGGCTGAGGTCCGGACCATGGCGTTATATCCATCCTCCAAGGGAGGAATGGATGGCGAGTATAGGCTTCGAACCGGACGTGACAGTTCGGGTCAGGGAATACCGGATCGGCTGCATCGGCGCCGGCATGATCATGGCCGAATGCCATCTAGCCGCCTATCACGAAGCCGGTTTTCCGGTGGTCGCCATAGCATCGCGCACCAAGGCCAATGCTCAGAAGGTCGCCGATCGCTGGAATATCGCGACTGTCCACGAGACGCCGGAGCAGTTAATCGAGGACAGCCAGGTCGAGATCGTCGATCTGGCCTTTCCGCCCGATCAGCAACCGGCTTTGATCCGCCATGCGTTGAAGCAGCCGCACGTCAAAGCGATTTTGGCGCAGAAGCCGCTGGCGCTTTCGGTCGAGGAAGCTGTGAAGCTGCGCGACGAAGCGGCGGCCTCCGGCAAGATCCTCTCGGTCAATCAGAACATGCGCTACGATCAGTCGATGCGCGTCTTGAAGCAGATCATCGACAGCGGCGCGCTTGGCGACATCGTCTTTGCGCAGATCGACATGCACGCGATCCCGCACTGGCAGACCTTCCTCCAGGGCTACGACCGGCTGACGCTCGCCAATATGAGCGTGCACCACCTCGACGTGCTGCGTTTCCTTTTTGGCGAACCGGAGGAGATAACCACGCTGACGCGCAAAGATCCGCGCACGGCGTTCGAGCACTCGGACGGCATCACCGTGTCGACGCTGCGCTTCCCCTCGGGCGTGCTTGCCGTTTCGCTGGAGGACGTCTGGTCCGGCCCGCGCCAGGAGGGTTACGAGGACGATCAGCACATCAATTGGCGGGTCGACGGCATCAAGGGCGTCGCCAAGGGCACGATTGGATGGCCGAAGGGCGTCGCGTCGACGTTGACCCATGCCTCGAGCGAAACGACGGGCGGCAAATGGGTCACCCCAAGCTGGGAGACGATGTGGTTCCCGCATGCATTCATCGGCGTCATGGAGCAGTTGCAATACGCGCTGAAGACCGGCACGCCGCCGGCGCTGTCGGTCGCCGACAACGTCAAGACCATGGCGCTGGTCGAGGCCGGCTACCGCTCGATGGCGGAAGGTCGCACGATCAGGCTGTCCGAAATCTCTGTCGACTAGGCGACTAAAAGGCAGGGCAACTGAATCGCTTACCCAGAGGACTTCACCTCATGATGCAGGCAGGTATCTTCACAGGCTATTTTCCCTACGAGCTGGAAGAGTCCGCCAGGCGCATCCGTGCGCTCGGCTTCAACACCGTGCAGCTCGACCTGCATTTCAAGGATATCGACCTGTCGGCCGGGCAGATCTCCACGGACAAGGCGCGGAAAGTGCGTGACACTTTTCGCGATCATAACCTGCCAGTCTGCTGCGTGTCCGGCTACACCAACATCATTCATCCGGACAAGACCGAGCGCGACAGGCGACTGGCGTATCTGAAGGAGATTATCCGCAACGCGCGCGAATTCGGCAGCCCTTACGTGATCTCGGAGACCGGTACCTACAACACCGAATCCGACTGGGTTCACCACCCGAAGAACAAGACCGAGGAGGGGTTCGAGGAATGCCGCAAAGTGATTTCCGACCTTGCCCGGACGGCTTACGACCACGGCGCAGTGTTTCTGCTTGAGACCTATGTGAACAACGTCGTCGGTTCGGTCGAGGAGACGGTCAGGATGTTCGCACAGGTCGACCACCCCGGCCTCGGCCTGTTGATGGATCCGACCAATTACTTCGAGGCGCACAACATCGACCGCATGGACCAGGTGCTGAACCAGGTGTTCGACACGCTGAGCGACAAGATCAGGATCGCGCATGCCAAGGACGTCAAGCGCTCGGGCAGCGACAAAACCGAAAAGCATGCCGATATCGGTGACGCGGACGCGCATGAGGGGCTTACCTTCCGCGGCGTCGGCGAGATCGAGCTGCCGGCGCCGGGCCTCGGCGCGCTGAACTACGACCTCTATCTGAAGCGGCTCAGCGAGAAGCATCCGAACATCCCGGTGATCATCGAGCACCTGACCGAGGACGACGTGCCGCGCGCGAAAAAATTCCTCGATGAGAAATTCTGCGCCAACGGAGTTTGACGGCTGGGGAATATGACGATGGCGATGGCCGGCAGCACCAAGCGCGACTACAGCCTTGTCGGCGAAAGCACTCGGCTTGCGATCGAGACCGGGCTCGCCTCGGCCGAGTGGTACCATACCGACGTGCCGCGCAAGACCATGAAGGAATTGATGCAGCGCTCCGACGGGCCGGCGATCCGCGACACCATCATCTGGATCGTTGCAATCCTGGGCTCGGCGGCCGGCATCGTCTGGTTCTGGGGCAGTTGGTGGGTCGTGCCGTTCCTGTTCGTCTATGGCTTGCTCTACGGCTCGTCGAGCGACTCGCGCTGGCACGAATGCGGCCACGGCACCGCCTTCCGCACGCGCTGGATGAACGACGTCGTCTATCACATCGCCTCCTTCATGCTGATGCGCAATCCGTTGCAGTGGCGCTGGAGCCATGCGCGCCACCACACCGACACGATCATCGTCGGCCGCGACGCCGAGATCGCGGTGATGCGGCCGCCCGACCTCATCAAGGCGGCTTTAGCCTTCACCGGCATCCTCGATTTCCGCTATTCGCTGCCGACGCTGGTTCGCCAGGCCTTCGGCACATTGTCGGACGACGAGAAGAGCTACATTCCGGAGATGGAGCAGCACAAGGCGGTGACCGCGGCGCGCTGGCACATGGTGGTGTATGCCGCGACGATCGCTATCGCGATCGCGCTTGGGTCATGGATACCGCTGGTGCTGATCGGCCTGCCGCGCCTCTACGGCACCTGGCACATGGTGCTGACGGGGCTGCTGCAGCATATCGGGCTGGCCGACAACGTCACCGATCACCGGCTGAACACCCGCACCGTCTACATGAACCCGATCAGCCGGTTCATCTACTGGAACATGAACTACCATGTGGAGCATCACATGTTCCCGATGGTTCCGTACCATGCGCTGCCGAAACTGCATGAATTGATCAAGCACGATCTGCCGATCGCGAACCCGTCGATGTGGCACGCCTATCGCGAGGTCTGGCCGGTGCTGCTCAGGCAGCTGAAATACGAGGACTATTATCTCAAGCGCGAATTGCCGCCGACGGCCAAGCCCTATCGCGGCGAATTCCATGATCTCGACATAACGGCCGCGGCGGCCGAATAGGCGTCGCGCGGGCAAGCTGGAGACAGGCGATGGCGGAGTGGGTCGAAGCATGCGCGGTCGAGGATGTGGACGAGGAGGATGTGATCCGCTTCGACCATGGCGGCCGCACCTTCGCGATCTACCGCTCGCCGGACGACGCGTTCTTCGCCACCGACGGCTTCTGCACGCATGAAAAGGCCCATCTCGCCGACGGGCTGGTGATGGACGACATCATCGAATGCCCCAAGCACAATGGCCGCTTCAACTACAAGACCGGCCAGGCCAAAGGCGCGCCCGTCTGCGTCAACCTCAAGACCTATCCGGTCAAGGTCGAGGCCGGTAAGGTGATGATCGATATCGGCTGAAAGCCGTCAGAGTAACAGAAACAAGGAGTTGCCGATGAGCCGGAAGAGACCGACCGTTGCCGATTTGCGCGCCATGAAGGGCAAGCGGCAGCTGACCATGCTGCGCGTGCTGACGCTGGAGGAAGCCGAGGCTGCCGAGCGGGCAGGAGTAGACATCGACTCGGTGCCGCCGGAACTGGTGCTCAATCCGCAATATCGCGACGCCGCGCCCAGCCTCTTCACAATGCCGGGCGACAATTTCTTCGAGATCGGCACGGCCGACGATTTCGTGCGCTGGTCGTTCCGGCTCTACAAGGCCGGCGCCGATGCCGTCTATTGCAGCGCCGGCTACGCCACGATCAAGCGCATGGCCGACGATGCCATTCCGGTGATCGGCCATGTCGGCCTCATTCCTTCCCGCGCGACCTGGACCGGCGGCTTCAAAGCGGTCGGCAAGACCGCGGATACCGCCATGCAGGTGTTCGAGGCGGTCAAGCAGCTCGAAGCCGCCGGCGCGATCGGGGCCGAGATCGAGGTGGTGCCGGTGGAAGTGGCGAAGGCGATCTCGGAGCGTACTTCGCTGATCATGCTCTCGATGGGCGCGGGCACCGGCTGCGACGCGCAATATCTGTTCGCCGAGGATATTCTCGGCACCAATCGCGGTCACATGCCGCGCCACTCGAAAGTCTATCGCAACTTCGCCGCCGAATATGACCGGCTGCAGCAGGAGCGCATCGCGGCCTTCTCGGAATATGTGGCCGACGTCAACAGCGGCGCCTATCCCGAAGACAGGCATGTCGTGCATATGGATCCGGAGGAGCTCACTCTTTTCATGAAGAAGGTGGACGCAAAGTCCTGATCCAGGAGTCGAAAACCGTCAGCCCGTTGCCGGGGGGCCTTGCCAAATTCCACTGGCGAGGGCGGCATAAAGAGCTTCGGCGTCGATGCCGAGCGCTCTGTCTTCCTTGAGCGTCGCCACATGCGAACGCACGGCCGCGTGGATTGCGCCGGTAGCCGGCGCGAGCGCTATGCCCTCGCGCAAATCGACGGCCTGCGCCGCCGCCATCAGCTCGAAGGCGATCAGCCGCCGCCACAGCACGATCATCTCGGCGCATTTGGCGACGGCGAGCGGCGTCTGCGTCGCGTGATCCTCGACACCCTCGGACACGGGCAGGAAATCGAGCATCACCGGATTGGCCTTGTGGCGGATCGCGGCCAGGATCGCCGTCACCGTCTTCTGCAACGGCACGAAGCCGGCCGAGGCGCCGCCGACCGGCGACAGATATTTCGGCAGGCCGTGACGCGTCGAGCCGGTGAGCTGGACGAAGCGGGCGGCGGACGCTGCCGCACATTGCGCGATCGCCAGGCCAAGCGTCTCGAAGGCGAGCGCCAGCGACGCGGTATGGAAGTTGCCGGTCGACATGACCAGCTCATCCTCGGCAAGCACCAGCGGATTGTCGGCGGCGGCGTTGAGCTCGATCTCGACAGCCAGCCTGGCCTGGTCGATCGCCTGGATCAGCGCGCCGTGTATCGAGGGCATGCAGCGGATCGACAGCGGGTCCTGGATGGTGGTCGGCGCCGGCGCCTCATCGCGTACCAGAAGGTCGCGCAGCGCCTTCGCCGCAAGTTGCTGGCAGGCGCCCGGGCGCGCCTGATGCTGGCGCGGATCGAGGATGGTGCGGTTGGCGCCAATGCCTTCCATCGTCAGCGCGCCGGCCTGCTGCTGCTGGTCGAGCGCCGACAGCGCATCGGTCAGCGCCAGCGCCGCGGTCCCGGTGGAAACCGCCGAAGCGTTGATCAGCGAGAGACCGTCCTTCGGCGAGAGAGTGACCGGTGCCAGCCGCGCCATCATCAGCGCCTTGGCGGCAGGCATGCGGCGACCCTGATATTCGGCTTCGCCTTCGCCGATCAGCACGCGAGCGACCGCCGTCATCAGCAGAAGATCGCCGGCGCCGATCGAACCCAGCGACGGCATCACGGGATGCACGCCGGCATTGAGCGCTTCGACCAGCGCGGTGAACACGCGCGGCGACATGCCCGAGCCGCCGGCGGCGAGCATCGCAAGGCGGGCGAACATCGCCGCCCGCACCGCCGGCATGGGCAGGGCCTCGCCGACGGCGGCGCTGCGGCCTTCGATCAACTGTCGCTGGAAGGCGCTGGCGTCGCCTTCGACCGCGGTGACGAGATTGGCGCCGAGGCCTCTGTTCAGCCCGTAGATCTGCTGGCCCGCGGCCGCGGCGGCATCGAGGACCTGGCGAGCCTTGTCGAGCTTTTCGAGGACGGCAGGCGTGATCTCGACCTTGCAGGCTTTGCGCGCGGCGGCAACCACATCCTCGATGCTGACGCCGGCGCCGGTGAGAACGAGCGGGCTCATGCGAAGCGCAGCCTCTGGCCGATGCCGTTTTCGCCGGCCTTGGCGAGCATGGCCTTGCCGAGCGCGATATCGGAGAGCGAGAGGCCGCGATGCCAGAACAGGATCGTCTCGCCATCGCTTTGCCGGCCGGGTTTGAGGCCGGCGGCGATCTGGCCGAGTTCGGCGTGCAGCGTCGCCTCGCTCAGCCGGCCCGTCTCGACATGGGCGCGCAGCGAGCCGAACTTGCCGCCCTTGCACTGGCCCCAGTCGTCGACGACGATTTTCTGCATGACATCGGTCAATGACAGCTCAACCGCGCTCATCGTGCCATAGGGCACCACCAGCGCGCCGCGCTTGATCCATTCGGTCTTGAGCAGCGGCTGCGGTTCCGGCAGCCGCGAGGCTTCGACGACGATGTCGGCGCCCTCGACGCAGCTTTTCCAGTCAGCCACGGCCATGACCGGCTTGCCGAGGTCGGCCGCCAGCCTCGCGACAAAGCTATCGCGGCTTTCGGGCCGGCGGGAGTGGACGCGGATCTCGTCGAAGTCGAAGAGGTGGTCGAGCAGGCGCACGTTCCAATAGGCGGTGCCGCGCGCGCCGATATGGCCGAGCACCTTGGACGACCTCTTCGCCAGATGCTTGGCGCCGATGGCGGTGACCGCGCCGGTGCGCATGTCGGTGATGACGGTGGCGTCGAGGATGGCGCGCGGCGTGCCGGTGCGCGGGTCGAAAAGATTGAGAATGCCGAATTCCGACGGCAGGCCATGCCTGTAGTTGTCGACATAGTCGCCGACGATCTTCACGCCGGCGGCGTCGAGCGGCGCCACGTAGCCGCGCAGGACGTTGAAGTGGCCGTGGAAGGACGGGTCGGGCTCAAGATGGACGCGCGGCTCGATCACCGTCTGGCCGTTGCCCTGCGCGACGAGCCCGGCTTCGACGGCGCCGATGATCTCGGCGTCGGTCATGGCAAGCGCCTCGATGTCGAGAGCATTGAGGTAGTCGATATAGATGGGCTTCATGCGGTTTCCTCTGCTACCCCGGGCTCATCCATAACAGGCGAAACGGCGACACGGAAGTTTGTTGGATAAGCTCCGGACTGGACCGGGCGTCACGGCGATGTGTGCATGCTCCTGCCGTCCGATGCAGGCGCCGAGGTTTCAGGCCATTCAGCGAACAATTGACGTCGCGCCGGGTGTATTCTGCGGACTCGAATTGCGCCGGTCCCGCGGCGGCCGAGACGGGTTCTTCCGCCGGCCGTGCGATCGCGGCAACGAACCGCCAAAATGCCCAAGAGTTTCCGCCTATTGCGCCAGTTACGGCAATCGATGCGTCCACTCGGAAAATAGTCGGAGAGGCGCGGTTCTTGAACGTGGATTCATTTGACGAGCCGCTGTTGAGCCGATTAGCTTTCATGCGGGGTGAGGGCCGGCAAGGCCTTGCCCTCGGGGCGAAAGACATAAGCGATGAATGGGATCGGCTGGCCGAACTGGAGGCGCCTTAATCAGGAAGGCATCGTCTTTGCCATCGCCATCCTGTTGTTCGCCACCGCTGCCGTGGGCCTGCCCGGGTTCCTGACCGCCGACAATCTGGTGGCCATTGTCCGCTCGGTCTCGGTGCTCGGCATCTTGGCGCTCGGCATGGCGGTCGTCATCATCGGCCGCGGCATCGACCTCTCGGCGGTGGCGATCATGGCGATGTCGGTCGCGTGGTATCTGCAACTGCTCAACACCGGAACCTCGGACGGGCTCGCCTTCATCTATGTGCTGGCAGGCGTTTTAGCCATCGGGCTGCTCAACGGCTTTCTCGTCGCCTATGCCGACGTGCCGGCGATCTTCGTGACTTTGGCGACCGGCTCCTTCGTGTTCGGCTATGTGCGCTCGCAACTGATCACGCAGGATGCCGTGCCGGTGCCCGGCGGACACTGGGTCGAGCTGCTCGGCGGCGTCCGCTTCCTCGATATTCCGGTCGAGGTGTTCGTCTTCGCCGGGCTGGCCTTCCTGGTCTTCCTGTACCTGCGCTACACCAAATGGGGCCGCTTCATCTATTTCGCCGGCGACAATCCGGTCGCTGCCCGCAACATCGGCGTTCCGGTGCGGCCCATGCTGGTGCTGCGCTACGTGCTCTCGGCCTTCGTGGCGCTGATCGCCGGGCTTTTGACGGCAGCCAGCCTGCATTCGATCAACACCCGCATCGTCAACTCGACGCTGCTCTACGACATCGTCCTGGTGGCGGTGATCGGCGGCATCGGACTTTCGGGCGGCAGGGGCGGGGTGCGCAACGTGCTGGTGGGGGCGGCGCTGATCGGCATCCTGCTCAACGCCATGACGATTATCGACATTCCGCTTCTCTACCAGAACCTGATCAAGGCGGCGATCCTGCTCGGGGCCATCATCGTCGACGGCATCATCAATCCGCGCGACGAGCAGACGGCGCAACAAGGCGACATTTAGAGCAGATGGCAAGGCCATCTTGCTCTCGGGTACCAGGCGCGATCGCAACGATCGGCCGGCAATGAAAACCGAACCAGAGGTGTGACATGAAACTAATCAGGACATTGATGGCCGCCGCCACGGCGCTCGCCGTCACCGCCTTCGCGGCGCCGGGCTTCGCCGCCGACGATCCAGGCCCCGCCGCCTATGCCAAGGCGCTCAACGGCAAGCGCGTCATGCTGGTGCCGCTGGCGATGGGCTTCGACCTGGCACAGGGCTGGGCGCATTATCTGAAGAAGGAAGTCGAGGCCTGGGGCGGCACGTTCGAGACCCGTGACCCGAACTGGGTGGTCGATGCCGGCGCGCAGGCGATCACCGACGCCATCGCTTCCGATACCAGGCCGGACGTGCTGATCATCCATGCGCCCGACCTCAACTCCTATTCGAAGCTGATGAAGAAGGCGCAGGCCGCCGGCACCTATGTGATCCTGGTCGACAATCCGGCCAACTTCCCGGCCGACGCCTTCGTCGGCAGCGACTGGGACAAGCTCGGCCAGCTCGAGGCCGAAGCGGCGATCAAGGGCTGCGGCAAGAATTCGTCCAAGAAGATCGGCCTGGTGCAGGGCGACCAGGCGAACTCGTCGAGCCTCTACCAGTATGCCGGCATCATGAAGGTGCTGGAGAAGCATCCCGACTTCCAGGTGGTGGCAAAGCCCGACTCGAATTGGGACGCGACAACCTCGCGCAACGTGACGACGACGATGCTGCAGCAGCACCCGGACATCTGCTCGATCATCGATTTCTGGGACGGCGACGCCACCGGCGCCTCGGCCGCGATCCGCGACGCCAAGCTAGACGGCAAGGTGTTCCTGGTCACCACCGGCGGCGGCGAGAAGGCAGCCGATTGCGACAAGCTGGAAGACGGCACCTATGGCGCCGTGGTGATGACGGATCTTGCCCGCCAGTCGGGCGACATGAACGCCATCATCAAGTTCCTGCTGCAGAGCGGGCAACCGGCCGGCACCTCGCACACCTATATCTACACACTGGAGAAGGCGACGACCAAGGCCGACCTCAAGCCCGACAGCTGCTGGGACCTGAAGGCGCTGCAGGCCGAAGCGGCGGCGAAATAGGTCGCGCCGCCCAAGAGCAGCCCGTGAGGTGGCCGGATCGTTCCGGCCACCTCTGTCCCGTTTTAATGACAGCGGCAGCCGATGAATTTCCGTGAACGCCTCCAGGCCTGGCGCTACAACCTCTTGCCCGACCATCTGGTCGGCGAGATCCTGACCAAACGCTGGACCGACAACGCCATACCGTTTCTGGCGCTGGTGGCGACTCTCGGCGTGTTCGGCTCGATCATTCCGGGCTTCTTCAAGCTCACCTCGCTGCAGGAATCGACGCGCCAGCTCGGCGAGTTCTCGCTGGTGGTCATCGGCATGACCGTGGTGATGCTGGGCGGCGGCATCGATCTTTCGGTCGGCTCAATCTTCGCGCTGTCCTGCTTTTCCGCCGTCTATGTCTTCTTCATTCTCGAACAGTCGATCTGGCTGGCGTTGGCGGCCGCGCTTGGCACGGGTCTCGTCTTCGGCGCCATCAACGGTTACCTCGTCGGGTACCTCAGGCTGCGCGCCTTTCTCACCACGCTGGTTACCTTCATCTTCGGGCGGGCACTGTTCGACATTCTTGTCACCACCTATGCCGCCGACGTGCAGCTTTCGCAGGCAAGCTCCGATGTGCTCGACTTCATCGGCGACGGCACGTTCTGGGGCCTGTCGGTTTCGGTCTGGCTGGCCATCATCCTGGCCATCGTCACTCATATCGCGCTGACGCGATCGCGCCCGGGCTGGCATGTGCTGGCGGTCGGCGGCTCCCGGCGCTCGGCGCATAATGCCGGCATCCGGGTGCGGCGCACCGTGTTCATGACCTATGTCTTCTCGGGCTTCTGCGCCTCGATCGGCGGCTTCCTGATCGCCTGCCGGTTGAGCGGGCAGGGCCGGGCACCGGCCTCAATCTGGAAATCATGGCGCTGACGGCGGCGGTGGTCGGCGGCGTCAGCCTGGGCGGCGGACGCGGCTCGGTGGTCAAGGGTCTGATGGGTGCCATGATCGTGCTCACCATGACCAACGGCCTGATCCGGCTGGGCTACGGCACCGGCACCAACCAGATGGTGCTCGGCATCCTCCTGGCCGTCGCCGTCACCATCGACATCCGCTGGTTGAAGAACCGCCACAAGGTGCTGAACGAGGTCTATGTCGCGCCGGTCTACCTCAAGATGGGCGAGACGCAATCGGCGGCGCCCGGTTCGGGCACGTCCTACGAGCTCGACAATCGGCTCTCGGCGGCGGACCATATCGGGCTCGGCGAGCTGGAAGGGCCAGAGGACGTCATCCTCGACCGCGACGACCATCTCTATTGCGGCACGCGCCATGGCGAGATCGTCCGCTTCTTCGCACCGCACTACCGGCGTTCCGAAGTCTTTGCCCATATCGGCGGCTTTCCGCTGGGCCTGGCCTTCGACCGGGACGGCAATCTGATCAGCTGCGTTGGCGCCATGGGGCTCTATTCGGTCTCGCCGGACCGGGAGGTGAAGCGCCTCTCGGCAGAGACGGCACGTTCCTGGACCTCGATCGTCGACGATGCGCGCTTGCGCGACCCCAACGATTGCGACATCGCGCCCGACGGCCGCATCTATTTCACGGATTCGACCAAGCGATACGATGCCCATGATTGGGCGCTGGACTCGATCGAGAACCGCGCCACGGGCCGCCTTTTGGTCTACGATCCGAAGGACGGATCGACCAAGACGCTGCTCGACGGCTACCGCTACACCAACGGCGTCTGCATGGCACATGACGGCAAGTCGCTGTTCTTTGCCGAAAGCTGGGCCTGCCGCGTGCATCGCTACTGGCTGGAGGGACCGAAGGCCGGCACGGCCGAATGCGTCATCCGCGACATGCCGGGCTACCCCGACAACATCAACCGTGCCTCGGACGGCAATTACTGGATGGCCTGGCTCGGCATGCGCACGCCGAGCTTCGACCTGTCGCTGCGGCATCCCGACATGCGCAAGCGCATGACGCGCCGCCTGCCGCAGGACGAATGGCTGTTTCCCAACATCAACACCGGCGGCGTGGTGAAGTTCAACGAGAAGGGCGGCATCGTCGAGACGCTCGGCGATCTTTCCGGCAACGCGCATCCGATGGTCACCTCGATGCGTGAGCACAAGGGCTATCTCTTCGTCGGCGGCATCCTCAACAACCGCATCGGGCGCTACAAAATCAGTGACGCGGACCAGAACTGGACGAGCCCCGCTTCCTATTGGGGGGCGAAACCATGATCCTCGATCCGATCCTGGACGTCTTTCGCGGCAAGGCGGTCACCATACCGCCGCTCGACGGCGCGTTCCGTCCCAACACGCGGCTGGACGACGCGACGGTTTTCGCCGAACTGAGCGAGCCGGACAATCTGCTGGTGTCTGACGGGCGGCTGCTTGTCTCCAGCGGCAACGCTATCCTGGCGGTTGCGGCCGGTTCCGAGCCCGTCGCGGTCGAGACCTTTCAATCCCCTATCACCGCGCTGGCGCTGTCGCCATCGGGCGAGCTGACGGTCGGCCTGGAGAGCGGCAAGCTGCTGATCGCCGGCAAGGAGGTTTCGTTGCCGGCCGAGATCCGCTGCATCACCGCGCTTGCCTATGCGGACGACGGCACGTTGTGGCTGGCCAATGGCTCCGGCGCGCATGCGCCGTCGCAATGGGCGGCCGACCTGATGAAGAAGGGCGCGTCCGGCACGCTGTGGCGGTGCGGGCCGGGAGGCATCGGTTTTCAGAAGATCGCCGGCGACATCGCCTTTCCCTATGGACTTCACCCGGTCGGCGCCGACGTGCTGGTGAGCGAAAGCTGGCGCCACCAACTCGTGTGCTTCGACGGCGCGAACGGAAACCGCTCGACGGTGCTGACGCATCTGCCCGGCTATCCTTCGCGGCTGGTGCCTGCCGGCGACGGCGGGGTGTGGCTGACGCTGTTTGCGCCACGCAACCGGCTGATCGAATTCGTGCTGCAGGAAAAGCATTATCGCCAGGACATGATCGACCAGGTGCCGCCTGCCTACTGGATCGCGCCGGCGCTGGCTTCCAACCGCAGCTTCCTCGAGCCGCTGCAATGCGGCGGCATCCGCACCATGGGCATCCACAAGCCGTGGTCGCCCAGCCGCTCCTATGGACTCGTCGTGAAGCTCGACCAGGCCCTGCAGCCGCAGTTCAGCCTGCACAGCCGCGCCAACGGCACGCGGCACGGCATCTGCAGCATGGCGGAAAAGGACGGTCGCCTGTTCGTCGCCTCGAAAGGTGGCGATTGCGTGCTTGCCATCGACCTCGCTTCGGGAGGTTTCTGATGGAGCTGATCGTCCGTCTGGAAAACGTCACCAAGACTTATCGCGGCGTGCCGGCCGTGAAGAATGTCAGCTTCGATCTGAGGAAGGGCGAGATCCATGCGCTGCTTGGCGAGAACGGCGCCGGCAAGTCGACGCTGACCAAAATCATCGCCGGCGTGGTCGACGCGACTTCGGGCAAGATGTTCCACAAGGGCGTCGAGACGGCTTACGCTTCGCCGCACGCCGCGCTGGAAGCGGGCATCGCCATGGTGTTCCAGGAGACCAGCCTGGTGCCGTCGATGACGGTGGCGCAGAACCTTTATCTCGGCACCGAGAAATTCCTCAACCGGCTGCGCGGCACCTATATTTCGGCGCAGCAATTCCTGCAGTCGCTGAATTTTCCGGTTGATCCTAATGCGATGGTGGCGACGCTGGGCGCGGCCAAGCGGCAGATGGTCGAGATCGCGCGCGCCGTCCATCACAATGCCGAGATCATCATCTTCGACGAGCCGACGGCGACGCTGACCCCGGAAGAGAAACGCCATTTCTTCGCGCTGATCCGGAGGCTCAAAGCGCGCGGCGTGTCGATCGTCTTCATCAGCCACGCGCTGGAAGAGGCGCTGATGATCGCCGACCGCATCACCATCCTGCGCGACGGCGAACTGGTGATCACCGACGAGACATCGGCCTTCGACCGCGACAGGATCGTCGCCGCCATGGTCGGACGCTCGCTGACGGGCCAGATCTACCGTCAGCGCGACGAGACGAAATTGCGCAAGGCCGGCAAGAAAGTGCTCTCGGTGCAGGACATCTCGATGAGCAACATCGTGCGCAACAATTCCTTCTCGATCTTCGAAGGCCAGATCACCGGCGTGTTCGGGCTGATCGGCTCCGGCCGCACCGAGACCTTCAAGATCGTCTCGGGTATCTACAAGCGCGACTTTTTGCGCGGCGGCGCGATTGAATTGGACGACAAGCCGGTACGCTACCTCGTGCCGAGCGAGGCGGTGGCCGACGGCATCGTCTACGTCACCGAGGACCGCAAGAGCGAAGGCATCTTCGAGACCATGGGCATCGCCGAGAACCTTTTCGGCGGCCTGCTTGCCGCCGGCCGCGAAAAGGCCTGGGTGATCAACCAGCAGGAGATGCGGCAGCTTTCGGCCGAATGGACCAAGACGCTCAACATCAAGGCGATCAACGACAATGCCCGCGTGGTCGAGCTTTCCGGCGGCAATCAGCAGAAGGTGGTGATCGGCAAGGGGCTGGTGCAGCAGCCGCGCATCGTCATCCTCGACGAGCCGACCCGCGGCGTCGATGTCGGCGCCATCGCCGAGATTCACCAGATCATCAACCGGCTGGCGGACGAAGGCCTCGCCGTGGTCGTCATCTCGTCCTACCTGCCGGAGATCATGAACCTGTCCGACCGCATCCTGGTCTGCCGACAGGGCCGCATCGTGGAAGAGTTCTCGCCAGCGGAGGCGACGGAGGAGAAGATCATGTACGCGGCCGTGCACTAGGGGTACTGGCCGGTGCGTATGTCGACAACTGGCCGGACGCCCGTCCATTCGTCATCCACGGGCGAAGCAAGGAGCGAAGCGACGCGCGCAGACCCGAGGATCCATTCGTTGACTTTCAGGCGCCGCTCCGGTGCAAAATTCTGCTTCGCTGCGCCCTTCGTGCGAGGTCACGGAATGGATTCTAGGGTCTGGGCGCGTCGCTTCGCTCCTTGCTCCGCCCTAGAATGACGATGCTGAGGTGCTTCGGCCAACTTCCGCGGCAGTGTGTCGTTTCGAGCTAAAACTGAATCGGACAAAGAGGTTAGCCGTCTATGCGCAACACTTGATTCAACGACCTCGACCAGCGATTCAAACGAAAGGACCACACCATGGCCACCACAAAGCTTCTCAGCGATGCCGAGGTCGAAAAGATCCCGGCGGTGAAGGCGGTGTTCGACGATATCCGCGCGACTCGGAAATCCGACTTCGTCAACAATTTCTGGCGCGGGCTGGCCAACGATCCGGCGGCGCTGAAGCGGGTGTGGGAGCAGCTCAAGGCGGTGATGGTCGCCGACAGTGCCATCGATCCGCTGACCAAGGAAATGATCTATATCGCGGTCTCAACCGCCAATGGCTGCTCCTATTGCGTCCACTCGCACACTGCCGCGGCGCGGGCCAAGGGCATGACCGACGCGCAGCATGGCGAGCTTGTGTCGATCATCGGCCTGGCAGGGCAGACGAACCATCTGGTGACGGCAATGCAGATACCGCTCGATCCGCAGTTCGAGGTGAAGTGAGGCGCCGGCTTCTTCCTTCCCCCTTGTCGGGGAAGGTGGATCGGCGCGAAGCGCCGAGACGGATGAGGGGTGCTCCAGCGGAGTGAGACGTTAGCGTTCCTTGGAACACCCCTCATCCGACCTCGCTTCGCGAGGCCACCTTCTCCCACAGGGGGCCTGTTGCGCAGTTAGCGAGGACAGGCTCGCGGAGCGATTTGGTCGCGAGGTCTCGCTCCGTTTTGGCTTTGGGGTGGAATTGAGGGTGGCGGTGTGGCCTCAGGCCGGATGCTGGACGCACCT